>DMNE01000006.1 GCA_003453735.1 Nitrospiraceae bacterium
GAAACCATCTGGGACCTGGTCTTTCCGCTCGGGCACAAACGGCCGGCGAGAGGGGACGGCAAGGCAGGTCCGCCGGTCACGGCGTCCCAGAAGCCGGGCATCTGGGCCACGACGGGCCACGCGTTGGAACGGACGGTGCTTGCCGACCGCCGCGGCGTCATGGCAAGGCTCCGAACAGTTATGGCGGTGTCGCGGACCGGCATGGCATACATCAGGACGGGCATGAGCATTNNCGGCTGGACGATCTTCAACGCCGTGCTGATCGTGGGCGGGCTAGTCCTGATCGCGGACGGGTACCGCTGGATGCTTCCCGCCGAACGCATGAGGAAGGAGTATCCGTACTGCTACGGGGATATGGAGATAACGATTCCCGATTACGGAAGACCGAACTCTGAATGGGGAACGGTCGTTTTTAATCACCATGGCGCATGATCTGACAAACGATGATCTTCTGGCCGCGGCCGCGCCCGTGCAGCAGGGCACGGAATTTTCCCTTCTGGTCGAACGGGGGCTCTTAAGCCCTGCCGATCTCGAAGTAGCGGCAAGCAGNNCCTGGCCGAACGGGGGCTCCTGAGCGCTGCCGATCTCGCCGAGGCGGCCAGCAGGGCCCAGGCGAGAGGCATCGCTCTCGAAAAGGTGCTGCTCAGGGAATACGGGATAGCCAAACAGGACATGCTCAAGGCGCTTGCCGCATACTATAAGTGCGCCTCCATCGAATATGACGAACGATTGCCGATCCCGCCGGAGCTCTTGAATCTCAGCCCCGACTCGCTCTCAACGTACCAATGGATGCCGGTCATGAAGGACAAATCCGGCGCGGTGGTCATCGCCGCGAGAAATCCCGAAAGCCCGGCGATGCGGGCGGACGTGAAAAGGTCGATTGCGGCGGACAGGTTCGAGTTCCGCGTTTCGCTCGACTCGGACATCCAATGGTACATCCAGGATTTTCTCCATGCGAAGGTGGGGCTCTTGATCGGGACGGAGCGGACGGGCCTGGCCTTCTGGCGCAACACGATGGCGCAGTGGCGCACGAGGATGGCCTGCTACCGGACCGATCTTGCGAAAGCCAGGACCGGCCTTGCCTTCATCCGGTGGGGGTTGGGCATGATAGCGATCTCGAACGCGCTCCTGCAGTCGAAAAGCACGAGCAGCAACCCGTTCCTGTATTTTTCGGTGCTCATTGCAGGCATCATCATTTCCTTCTACGGCCTCCCCCAGTATTTGAACATCCGGAAATCCAGGCTGACGCCTCCCGGCAACCAGACGCTGGTCGAGGTCACGGCGGCAACGATCCAATTTCTCGAGGAGTATCATTTTATCGACGGCACGGGTATAAGCCGGGAGACGCAGGGAACGATGCTTGCGCGGATGGGCGATTATCTTGCCGACCATAGCACCTATCTCAATCCGACCCCGTCGAGCAAGACCCGCACCATGTTCGCTCGCGAGCGGAACGTATTGGCGGCCCAGCGGACGATCGCGGCCTGCTACCGGACCATCTATGGCCGGGCGAGGACCGGGCTCGCGTTCATCCGGACCGGCATTTCCTTCACGAGCATCGGCATAGGCATTTTGAGTTATTTCGGGTTCGGCCTGCTCACCTCGTTCAACATCTGGCTTATAGCCGCGGGGCTCCTGTTGCTCGTGGACGGAACGCTCTGGTACTGGCCCGTCAGAAAGGAACAGGCTGAAGTCCCAAGGGGCATAGCGTATCCGGAAAGCGGGTTGCAGGCGTGATGAAAGCATTGGATAAGGACCTCGCCGGCCATCCAGCGGACTGCCGCAGAGGCATGCCGCGGCATGCACGGCACCTTTTCCGAATCGGGTTGATCTTCATATAATGATCTGCGCAGCCGTTAAAATAAACGGATCGGGCATGAGCCAGGTTGACGGCGACAAGGAAGTGGTCGCTGTCCCGAAAGAAGAGATACGGCGGGTCAGCCTGTCCCACGATCCCCAGTCCCGGCACCCGTTTCTGCGTTTTTTCGCCGGCTTTGTCCTGGTCACGACCGGCCTGATCCTTTTGACAGCCGCTTTTATCATCGCCGAGGGCGGGGTCTACCACCTTCACTTGCAATCCTACACGCTGGGGGTCCCCCTCATCCCTATCGTCCTGTGGTCGATGGTCGGGGGGGGCCTGTGGCTCCTGATCGGGGTGTTCCGGGGAAGATACAACCTGTTGATCGATACCGAAAAAGGGTGCCGCAAGATATTCTTCGCGGCCTCTGCCGACATCCGCGAAATAGCGCGCTTCATCAAGCGGGCGAATGAGGAACTAGGATACGATATTGACACTTCCATTATGGAAACCATGTACTTTAAACAGACTCCTGATGACGATAAACAATCGGTGTGAGTTCGGCGTGTGAGTTGGCTGCCGGGCCGCAGGGCCCGATCCCGGTTCATTCAGGCAATTTTTCTCGTTCGAGAAACTCTTTTCGATCCGTCAAATCCAATGCTGTGAAAATGAAAAGGCACAAGGGAGGGGCGCCCAGGTTCGTCCTGAAACAGGAGCGGCGGCCCGCGACGCGCGCCATGGTGCAAAAAAAGCGATGAAATAGAGGGCCTAAATAGAGTATAATACAAAATGTATGAAGATCGAAAGCAAGCTCATCCTTTCGAATATCATGTACGGCGCATTCATCATGCTGATAGGTTTTTTCGCCTTTCAGAACATGAATCTCGTTCTTACCAAGCTCAGG
Organism: Nitrospiraceae bacterium; assembly: GCA_003453735.1. GTDB lineage: Bacteria > Nitrospirota > Thermodesulfovibrionia > Thermodesulfovibrionales > UBA9159 > UBA9159. Next base: position 2,703 of record DMNE01000006.1, read on the forward strand.
TTCGTGGAAATCGCCGATGATCTGAACGCATCCCTTCTCGAGATGAGGCTTTCGGAAAAGAACTATTTTCTCTATAAGGACGATGCGGCTCTCCCCGCGATAGAAGAGAAAATCTCTAAAACTATGGCATCTCTGGATGCTGTAAAGAATGATATTACACGCGCTGTTGGCAAAGACAACCTCGTTCAACTGAAGTCGCACCTTGAGAGGTACTTATCGGTCATTGAGGAGATGAGAAGGAACAAGACGCGGGATACAGAGGTGGAGATGCGCTTAAGGATAGAGGGAAAGAATTTGAAGGAATTCGCTGAAGCGATCACCCATCTTGAGAAAGAACGTGTCAATGACCTCATTTCGAACTCTAAGAAAGTTCTCTTTTATTCCTTCTGGGCAATATTCCTGTCAGCCATCGTAGTGAGCCATTTTATTTCGCAAAAGATCGTGCGGTCTCTGAGAGCGATAGAGAGGCTGGCAAGATCCATTTCCGAAGGGACGTACAGTAAAATCGAAGGGATAACCACGAAGGATGAACTCGGTTCTGTTGTCAGAGTTATCAATGCCATGTCTGAAGAACTCAGGGATCGTGAAGAACAACTCGTCCAGTCTAAGAAGCTTGCATCGCTTGGTATCCTCACGGCAGGGGTAACCCATGAATTAACAAATCCCCTCAACAACATCTCCATGCTTGCCCAGACGTATATCGAGCTATACGACACCTTAAGCAGAAAAGATAGAATCGACTTCATGAAAACCGTGCAGGGAGAGACAGAAAGGATTGAGGAGATTGTGAAAAATCTTCTCGATTTCTCTCGCCAGNNCGTCCAGAATATGCTCGACGTCAGCAACATAGAGACCCGGCTGAGGCTTGGAAAGAGCGTCTGTCCCGTCCTTATGGATGAACATCAGATGCAGCAGGTTCTCGTGAATCTGATTGTCAATGCGATTCAGGCAATGCCGCCAAGGGGAGAACTCTTTATTGAGACGCGGAATAGCAAGAAGGGAAATTCTGTGGAACTAGACGTAAGAGACACAGGTAAGGGCATACCCCCTGAGTTTTTGCCCCATATCTTCGATCCCTTCTTTAGCACAAAGGGTGTTGAAGGAACGGGGCTTGGTCTCTCGGTAAGTTACGGTATAATAAAGAATCATAAAGGGAGCATCAGGGTTGAAAGTAAAGTCGGAGGCGGCACTGCCTTTACGATCGAACTGCCCGCTTGTGAAGGAGAGGAGGTTAGCAACAGTTGACAGATAATCTGAGAAAAGAGTATCTGTTAGTTCGGGCTATTGCTGAAGCTTATGACAATAAAATAGATTTGCGACCACTACAACCTGAACAGGATAAGCCTGATCAANNAGGGACTGCCGGGAGGAGGGAAGAGGAGAAGATCCAGCAGGTTGTTGTCTGCTACGGCAGAGTCTTAACGTCAAGAAAGGGAGTATTTTGCCCATCAGAGAGAGCGGCTTAAGCGTCACTGTAAGGCGGAAGGCGATAAAGAGCCACAGGGATGTCTCGGAAATAGCATCCGGGGTAAACGAAACAGAGGAACGTCGAAAACGCTGCTTCAACATGGCGAAGCGGGCGAAGTAAGCAAAGTGGTTGTTGTATACGAAGACCGTCGTGCAAGGGTCGGCTATGAAAATCTGACGGGCGGCGCCCTAAATTGAGGCTGCTCCCGGTACTTCACAGCAGGTGAAGTCGTGCGGTAGATCAGGACTGTTGCAGGGTGCGACACCCTGCGGCAACACCTGCGACTGGTAGAGGTCTGAACTCATGCCTTTGGCAAGGGTATCCTTAGAAAGGAGAGTACTCAAACTTTAGCGCCTTAACTGATAAAACTCAGTTTTGTACAGTTTGAGGAACCAGGAAAAGAATGACCCAACATAAGGTCATGATTATCGATGATGAGAAGATTGTGGGAGATATGGCTAGGATGTCGCTCGAGCAAGAGGGCTACCTTGTTGAGACCTTCTTAAGCGCAGAGCCAGCCCTCGCACGACTGAAGGAAGAGAAGTTCGATGTCGTTGTCACAGACCTGAAGATGAAAGGTATAGACGGGATGGAGGTGCTCAGGACGGTCAAAGGGTCTTATGCGGGAACAAAGGTCATCATGATTACCGCCTTTGCCAATCTTGATGCGGCTATCGAAGCGTTGAGAGCCGACGTGCATGATTTTTTCCCTAAACCGGTGAAGATCAAGGAATTAAAGGCGTCTATCCAGCGCGCCCTGGATAAACCCTAGGGGAATTGCAGACAGGATGAAATAGATCGATGCCTTTCGGATGTCAATGAAAAACGCTGTCGACTTTCTGAAATCATGCATAAACAGGGTGATGCCTTCCAGAAGACATCCTGACAGTCACGAGTCCTTCCGCGCTCTTTTTGATCGCTTCAAGGAAGTTCTGGAAGCCAATAACAAGTCGCTTGAAATCATCACGGATATGGGAGAGAAGTTCGGAGGAGACTACCTCTTCGACATTACCTATGTCAGGAATGCTTACACCGAACTCATACAGCAGATTGGACGGTCGATCCAGAGCTTTGATACGCTTACCCATACCCGGTATCCGCAGCTGCGTGAGGCATTTGTCCGCATTGACAGACTGATTCAGCTGATGGTCTATAACGTGCCTTCAGTGCTGAGGGGAATGATTGTCTTCTTTGAAGACATCAGCCGGGACATGACCCGTGACGTGGGGGGAAAAAACGCTCATCTTTCAGAAGTCAAGAATTATCTAAAACTCAATGTTCCGGATGGATTTGCCATTACGGCACTTGCCTTTGATGCATTCATGCGGCACAATGAGTTGTCGGACAAGATCAGTGCCCTGTCGAAAGGCCCCTTCGTTACAGATGAGGCGATCAGGGTATTGCAGGAATCGATAATGGGAGGGGATATTCCGCCCGAGCTCGACAGCGCTCTGAAGAAAGCTCTCGGTACGCTTCGGGAGAAAAGGGGCGATTGTTTTGTTGCTGTTCGAAGTAGCGCCGAAGAAGAAGACGGCGAGTTTTCGTTTGCAGGACAATTTGAGACTGTCCTCAATGTCCCCCTGAAAGACGATGCAATCGAAGATGCGTTTAAACGAGTAATTTCGAGCCTCTTTTCGGCGAAGGCGATCGCCTATCAGAGGCGCCTCGGCTATGCGATCGGTCAGATGAGAATGGCCGTTGGATGCATGGTAATGGTTGATTCCGTTACCAGTGGAGTCATTTATTCGACAAATCCTGACGGAGATAGGGACACCCTTCTGATCAACGCAACGTGGGGGCAGGGAAAGTCTGTTGTCGAAGGACAAGTCGACGCGGATCTCTATGTCGTAAAAAAAGGGAACTTTCCTCAGCTGGTGTACGCGAAATACGGAAAGAAGCAATCCATGATCACTAACAGCGAGCAGGGAGGGATAACTGAAGTCAGAACCCCCTCTGAAATGGCTTCGAAACCATCCCTGACGCCGGAGCAGATAACAGAGCTTGCCAAGCAGGCGATGAGTATAGAGAAATACTTCGGAAGCCCTCGCGATATCGAATGGGCGAGCGGCAGAGACGGAAGCATTTATATTCTTCAGTCTCGACCGCTGCCGATGTTGGATTCGAGGGAAACCGCGTGGCTGGCAGAAAGACCTACAGGTGATGAAGCATACCCTGTCTTGTTCAGGGACCAGGGCGTGGTCGTACAGAAGGGTGCAGGTGCGGGTAAGGTGTTCATCGTGAGGCAGGTGGATGAACTGGACACCGTTCCGAGAGGTGCTGTTCTGGTAGCACGGCATGATTCATCGCTTTTGGTGAGGGTTATGCCTTTTGTGTCTGCGATTATCACCGAAACCGGGACCCCTACGAGTCATATGGCAACACTGAGCAGGGAGCTAAAAGTTCCGACTATTGTCAATGCGGGTAATGTGACGCGGATCCTGAAACAGGAGGAGGAAGTCACTGTGTACGCAGGAGATGACAACACTGTGGGAGTATACAAAGGGATCGTCAGAGGAATACTCTCAAGGGCTCAGCAGGATTCTGCGAGGATGGAGAATATCTACGAATTTCGGAAGAAGCGGTATATCCTGAGATATATCTCTCCTCTCAATCTTGTTGACCCGCTCATGGAAGAGTTTACGCCTGAGGGGTGCAAGACGATGCATGATATTCTCAGATTTATCCATGAGAAGGCAGTTGCCGAGCTGGTGGAGAACGCTCGGAGGGAGGGCGAACGTTTAAGGGGATCAGGGAAGGTAATAAAACTGGACATCCCGATACCCACAGGTATCCTCGTAATGGATATGGGGGGTGGTCTTGACATACATCACGATGATAAGAAGGCAACTTTTCAACAGATCACTTCTGTGCCGCTCAAGGCGATAGTGAAGGGGATGATGCATCCTGGTGTCTGGCAATCCGAGGCGGTTTCTTTGGGAGTGAATGATTTTCTCTCCAGTATGATGAGGATGTCGGATATCGTTTCGGACAGCGAACGCTTCGCTGGCTATAACGTCGCGGTGATATCGAAAGAATATGTAAACCTGAGCCTCAGGTTCGGGTATCACTTCAATATGCTCGACTGCTACTGCGGCGAATTCGCGAGGAATAATCACATATATTTTCGTTTTGTCGGAGGCGCTACCGACATTACGAAGCGTTCAAGGCGGGTGGAACTCATCGCTATGATTTTACGCGAATACGGTTTCAGCATCACGACGAAAGGAGACCTTATTGTCGCACGGCTTACCAATATCGAGCCCAAAGAAATGGAGGATATCCTTGATCAAACAGGAAGGCTGATAGCCTTTACAAGACAATTGGATGCCTTACTCTGTGACGAACGTGCCGTTACCAATTATGCACAGAAATTCCTGAAGGGTGAGTATGAGTTTTAAAGTCCCCTCTGCGAAAAGAACAGGTGCTTCATCCAAGAACGCTCGGTTCTTATCGGGAATTTTGGAACGAGCTTTTCTTCGATCTGACTTGCTACGCAAGAAAGAGTTTCTTGAGGAGACAATCTTGGTCCATCCTATTCGTAAAATCACTGTTGCTGATGGTATACTGAGAGAGTCGTAACGACGAGGTCATTCTGTTTGGACTTGGGTTACCCGAGGTGATAGCTATCTTTGATCATTGCCCTTGTGGTCTTCGGACCGAACAAACTGGCGCGTCTTGGGAAAAGTTTTGGAGAGGCGATCAGGGGACTCAAGAAAGTGCTGAAAAAAATCCTGCAAAAGAGCAGGAGAAAAGGAAGCGTCATAGCTATCCTCAATGTCAAGACTCCTGCTTCTGATAATCACTCTTACGGTTTTTTTGTCCTTTTTCAGGCTCGGCTCTGTAACACTCTTTGATGTTGACGAGGCCGTCTTTGCGACAGCCACCAAGGAGATGGTTCAAAGCGGAAACTGGATAACGCCAACCTATAATGGTAAGAACCGTTACGACAAGCCAATACTCTTTTACTGGTTGATGGCTATCCCGTATAAGATTTTTGGCATCAATGAGTTCTCTGCGAGGGTTCCTTCAGCGGTTGCTGCTTCTTTGCTTGTCCCCGCCCTCTTCTTGTTTATCCGCCGTTTTGAAAACGAAGAAAAAGCCTTGTATGCTACACTTTCATTCACCCTGTCCATATATTTCCTCCTTTACTCGCACGCTGCCGTGACAGATATGACATTGACGCTGTTTATAACGCTTTCTCTGATATGTTTCTACCTCTCCGTAATCGAGGAAAAATCCGGCAGGATCAATTGGTATATTTATGGGTTTTACCTATTTTCGGCCCTGGCGTTTCTGACAAAGGGATTGATAGGCATGGTGTTCCCTTTCGCTATTGCCCTCATATATCTCTTCATAACCGAAGGGCTGAGGGGCATTCAGAAAGCTATTAGCCTGAAGGGGGCAGTTCTTTTCGTGGTCGTATCGGCACCCTGGTATGTTATTGAGTTCATGATTAACGGAAATGAATTTGTCCAGCAGTTTTTCATAAAACACCATTTCATACGGTATACAGAAGTGATATCGGGCCATACGGGGCCTTTGTACTACTATATTCCCGTGTTGATTGGCGGCCTGTTTCCGTGGGTTGCTTTTTTGCCCGCAGGCATACGGAGTGTTTTTCGGGGGAAGGAGAGACTCGGTTTGTTTGCCTTTATATGGATGGTGGTTGTCATTGTCTTTTTCTCATTATCGACAACCAAACTGCCCAATTATATTTTGCCTGCAATACCGGCGACGTCAATACTTATTTCCTTCGGTATGGATGCCCAGGATAGGTGGATTCGGCATGCAAATGTTTTCATAGCATTTGTTACTCTGTGTATAGGTTTAGCGTTCTTAGTTTCGAAAAAATATCTGCTGGAATTCGGACTTCAGAATGCCCATTGGATAATCCCCTTTGGGGTGGTAATGCTTGTGGCGTCGGTACTGAGATTGTATGCTGCTTTCAGGAAGAAGACCTTTTATGGTCTTCTCTCAGCTCTGACCGGTGCCTTCCTATTGGTGCTTTCCATCGAGGCATTTCCTGCTGCAAACGCCTATCTTCAGGGCACGCTCTATAGATACAGCTTGTGCGCACGGGAAAGGCTGGGGGACGATGAACCATTAATTACCTATGGCCTAAACAATCCCAGTATCGTCTTCTATTCAGGACATAAGGTTATCGAGGCGGGAAGCAAGGACGAGTTGGCAACATTGTTGAAAAATGAAGCACACGCTCTTGTTATTACAAGAGCAGGAGATATCGACAGTGCAAAGGATGCGGGATTAAAGGTCGTAGCGGACGATGGGAGGTTTGCCATGCTTGAGAGGGGAAGCGGGATTGCGGCGAAGAGATGAGATCCTGTTCATGAGGAAGCGAAAACGTGACTTGTCTTGTTTTGAAATCAGAGGCGCCGCATTCTCCATCCTAGGCAGGATGCCGATGTGCAACAGCGACCTCAGCGCCTCATACAATATCGGCGCACGATACTGGATAAGAGAGTATTCAAAAAGCCTCTGCAGAAAGGCAGGGGTTGTGCAGGCAGACAAAAGCTCTCCCTGTGCGGCGAGACATCAGCAGGTATTGGCTTCGCTCAATAGCCTGCTGCAGTCTGTCCCCCACGGGGACTCTACTTCGCCAGTGCCCTATCCAAGTCAGTGCCGTTCGCAAAAGGAAACCGCCATCAAAACTGCAACAGCAGTTTGATGGTCGGAGGATGTCATGGAGCAGTGATATAGCCGTGATGATGGAAGATGAGCAGCTGACCAAGGTCCGTAATCGCCGCACCCACATGGCGAATGAACGGACGTTCCTCGCTTGGATAAGAACGAGCATCGCGATTATGGCCTTTGGCTTCGTCGTGGAGCGGTTTGCGCTTTTTCTCAGGCAGCTCGCCTTTCTCCTAGGAAAAGAAACCGTCATGCCGTCAAGNNGGATATTCATCGGTCTTTGCAATAGTGCTAGTGGGACTCGGCGCCCTGATGGGCATGTTGTCCTTTGTCAGATACAAAAAGGTCAAGCGGCAGATCGACGAGGATACCTATCAGCCCGGGTTCATCCTTGATATCCTTCTCACCATTTCGGTCCTCGTGGTCGGGCTTTTTCTCGTCGTGTACCTCTTCCGAAATATTTAAGGTTTTGATGGTTAGCGCTGTCTATTTGCAGCAAAAGGCGCTGTATACCACTTGATTGTCTTTTCGAGCTCCTGATCGCGACTTATTGTTAGAGGCTCGGCGGAGGTGTCTTAACGATGTCAGCCTTTGCCCGGTGAATGCCTTTTCGATTGATGGCCGGAAATCTCCTCGGTCATTCATTACTTATTGAGATTAATACCATATGACTGAGCCGTCTTTTGTCTTTATGGGCACCTTCCTCAGCGGTAATTCCTTCTCCCAGAGGGGTCTGTTTTCCTTATACCAGGCGATAGTTCTTTTGAGACCGTCTTCAAAGAATACTTCAGGGGAGAAACTGAGTACCTTCCTCGNNAAGCGATATGTTTCTGAACCTGACCGTAACGGTCCGGTATCGTGAGAAGTTGGTCGTCGCCCAAGGCAAAAGATGCGAGCACCTTATGGGCAATTTCGTTTACGCTCAGGCTATAACCGGTACCTATATTAAAAACCTCACCTCTCACGGTCTCTAAGGGTGCGTGAATAGCGAGGTCAACCGCTCTTGCCGTATCTATCGCATAAACCCAGTCCCGTGAGGCAGAGCCATCACCGTGGATGGTCAGAGGCTCGCCCAGGATACAGCTTGTTATAAAACGGGGAACGACTTTTTCCAGATGCTGCCTCGGCCCATAATTGTTAAAGGGTCGTATGATCACCCCAGGCAGATCGTGGGCAAGGATGTACGAATACACGAGCCTGTCCGCACCTGCTTTCGCAGCCGCGTAGGGGCTTGTAGGGTTAAGCGGGTGATCTTCATCCATCGGCTCGTAGGCAGCTGTGCCATAGACTTCCGAGGTCGATATGTGAATAAAGCGGTCAATTTTTTCTGAGTGTTTCAAAACCGCATTCGCCACGGATTGCGTGCCGAGAACGTCGGTTACAAAAAAAACTCTGTGTGAGTATAGAGAGCGGGCTACGTGGGTTTCCGCGGCAAAGTGTACGACGACATCGGACCTACCAACAAGGTCACTTACGAGGTCGAGATTGTTTACATCACCGTACCAGAACTCGAACCTTTCAGAGTTTCTTACTTCTGCGGGTATATTTTCTATATCACCGGCATAGGTCAGGGCGTCAAGAACGAGTATTCTGTAATTATCGTACGTGCGGAAAATATATTCAACAAAGTTACTGCCGATAAATCCTGCTCCTCCAGTGACAAGGATTGTCTTCATGAACCCCCCTTTATTTAGATAATTCTTCTTTCAGTACCTTTGATATATATTGTATGTCTTTCTGTTCAAGAGATGGATAGAGCGGAAGTGAAATGGTGCTCTTGCCGATCTCTTCCGCGACGGGAAAGGCTCCCTCGTTGTACCCAAAAGTTTCCCTGTAGTAGCTGAGAAGATGAATTGGCCGATAATTCACTGCTACCCCTATCCCACGGTCCTGGAGTGCCCAGAGGAGTGCGTCTCTTCTGCGGTGCGGGACGAGGATGGTAAAGAGGTGTCTCGCGTGCCTGGCATGGGCAACAGTCTTCAAAGGTTTGACGTCTTTGATGGACTGTAACTCCTCCTCATAGGTTTTCCAAAGCATGTCCCGTCTTTTCCATAGGTCCTCAATCCGTTCAAGTTGACCGATCAAGAGGGCCCCCTGGACGTTGTCCATGTTGTATTTCCAACCAAGGAGGCTCATATCCCAGTGACGGTAGCGACCCGTGTATCGGTCTGCCGCATCTCTGTTGATCCCGTGAAGCCTGAGCATTCTGATACTTGCCGCGAACGATTCGTCATTCGCACTGAGGGCTCCTCCCTCCCCAGAAGTGATGTTCTTGGTTGCATAAAAACTGAAACAGACACTGTTTGAGAGTTGTCCTACCTTTACGGCATCCCGCGAAGCCTCAATTGCATGGGCCGCGTCTTCAATGATTCTGAGATTATATCGTTGTGCTATCTCATGAATTGTCCTCATATCGCACATCTGTCCATAAAGATGTACCGGAATGATCGCCCTTGTCCTCTCTGTAATTGCTGATTCAATAAGAGAGGCATTCACATTGCCCGTCTCTTCCTCAACATCTACAAAAATCGGTTTTGCCCCGGCATGTAGAACAGCATTAGCCGTAGCACAAAAACTCATCGGGGTCGTAATGACCTCGTCTCCCTGGCCTATTCCCAAGGCGATAAGGCTCAGGTGCAAGGCTGCGGTACAACTCGTAAGGCCTACGGTGTGCCTCAGACCGATATAACGCGAAAATTTCTGCTCGAATTCCTCGACCTCTTTGCCGGTGGTGAGGAATATTGACTTCAGGACGCTGGTTACCCGTTCTCTGTCCTTGTCATCGATGCTGTGATGGAAGAATTCTATTTTTCTCATCCTGAAATATCATCCGGCATAGGAATGTCTACGGGAAACCAACACATCTAATGTGGCATATAGCATTTACATTTCAAAGACTTCATAGTATCATTTAAGCTATATTATAGAACAATCATGCGTAAAAATAAAAATTAATGAATACGGAGAGCGATCGAAACCGTTGTATGGAAAACCTCACTGAATTTTCGGTAGTCATTCCTATCTATAACGAGGCAGAGAATATCGATGAACTTCACCGGAGATTAACCATGGTGATGGAAAAATTATGCGTTGACGAAGGGCATCCAAAAAACTGTTATGAAATCATCCTCGTGGATGACGGCAGCAGAGACGGTTCATGGGCGCTCATCAAAGGCGTGCATGAAAAGGATGCGCGGGTCAAGGGGATGAACTTTTCAAAAAATTTTGGGCACCACATAGCGTTAACCGCCGGCCTTGACTATGTGAAAGGTGAAACAATAATCCTTATGGACGGCGACCTCCAGGACCCTCCTGAGGAGATACCAAAATTGTATCGCAAATTTAAGGAGGGGTATGATCTGGTTTATGGAATAAGGCGAGAACGAAAAGACTCTTTCCTCAAAAAGGTGACGTCTCATATGTTCTGGATGATTTTGAGAAAATTTACTGGCGTTGATATGCCGAGAAACCAGACTATGCTGAGGATACTCAGTAAGAGGCTCGTAGAGGTTTTGAGAGGTATGCGAGAGTATGCGAGATTTGTCCATGGGATGATGGCTTGGGTGGGGTTTGAGGTCACCACCATAGAGGTGGAGCACCGTGCCCGGACAAGAGGCAAAAGCAAATATAATATCCCCCGCCTTTTCAAGCTTGCTTTTCATGCCGTTACGTCATTTTCAACGGTACCCTTGCGGCTGGCCATTTATGCGGGGTTTATCAGTTCTTTCATAAGTCTTTTTGTTGGTCTTTATTTTATCTTCAGAAAAATAGTTTACAATATCCCTGTTCTCGGATACGCTTCAATCATCGTCTCGATTTTTTTTGTCGGGGGTGTGCAGCTGCTCATGCTCGGAATTTTTGGGGAGTATCTCGGGAGAACGTATCAAGAGACCCAAAGAAGGCCGTTGTATATCCTGAAAGAAAAAGTATGATTCACGAGCTAGTGTGGGATACCCGGTTTTTCGGAAGAAAGATAGGCGAGATGCGTAACGTTTCGTCGGATGAGGAGGTAAAGAAATCCCTTGTTCAAGCGATACGGGAACATTTCCGATACCTTATGTGCAGGGTCTCCGCACATGAAATACGCGCCGTACAGATACTCGAAAACCAAGGGTTCTATTTGACCGATGTGGGCGTGACCCTGGGGAAGCGCGTCGATTTAGTCGATTTAAGCGAGAAAGCGCAATCCTCTGCAAAGGAAGGCACTATAGAAGACGTGGGGACACTCAAGACGATAGCTGCGGGCCTTTTTAAGTGCGGTCGTTTTTATCAGGACCATTTCTTCACTCGGGAAGAGGCAGATAGGGTTTATCAGGCATGGGCAGAGAATTCAGTAAAAGGGTTTGCTGATAAGGTCTTTCTCATAGGAGAAAAAGGGTTTATAACGTGCAGGGCCTCAGGCGACACCGGTGACATCCCCCTTGTAGGCGTTGCCGCACCATATCAGGGAAAAGGTGTGGGCACCGCACTGGTTCGAAACGCTTTAATGTGGTTTCACAAGAGTGGAGTTAGAACGGTAACGGTTCGTACTCAGGCCGGTAATGATCATGCGATTAACTTCTATGAACGTCTTGGATTTCGAGTAAAAACAGTTGATCTTACCCTGAGCACGGTACTCCCGCGTGATTCCTAAGACTGCCTCTTTTTTTCATGGCATAAAGTGATCCAGTTGTGGAAGTCATAAAAATCGCTTGGTGGTATAGCGTGAATAACAAGAAATGCCTATGAACCATGAAGAGACCTTCGACCCCTCTTTTTTCGAACAACTCAGAAAGGCTGAAGAAAAACACTTCTGGTTTTCTGTACGAAGAAAATGGATTTTCGATGAGTTGAGCAGGCTCGTAGCGCCTCCCGCAAAATTTCTGGAGGTGGGCTGCGGTACGGGGAATGTGAGCAGCTTTCTATCACGGAAAGGGTATGAGGTTACCGGGTGTGAGTTCTATCCCGATGCGATACAGGGGGCCTGGCCAGGATTTCGGATAATCCAAGGCGATGCGAACGACCTTCCCTTCAGCGACAAGCACTTCGACATCGTCGGCCTCTTCGATGTGATTGAACACTTTCAGGATGACATGACACCGCTCAGGGAGGCAGTGCGGGTCGTGAAAGGGGGGGGGATCGTTGCGGTTACCGTCCCCGCAAGAGAAGAGCTCTGGAGCTGGTTTGATGAGGTCTCTTTACACAAGAGGAGATATACGAAGGAAACTTTGAAAAGAATGTTTGTCGAGATGCAACTCCAACCGTTGGTAATGAAGTACATGTTTATGTCGCTCTATCTGCCGATGAAATACCTGCGGAGTAAAGGCGAAACAGTTGAGGATGCGTTTCGGATAAGCAGGGTGATGAATATTCTGCTCAAAGGGCTTTTCGATGGAGAGAGGCTTATCTCAAAGGGCCTCTCTTTGCCGATCGGAACGTCTCTTATTGCAATCGCACGAAAGGTTCATTGTTATCAATAGATTTTCTTCTTTAGTTCTTCTATTTTCGTCGTTAATGTTCGATCATCGGGAGATCTTTGGGCCGCAAACTCATATGCGCGCAAGGCATCATCCGTGTGACCGATCCGGGAGAGAATATCGCCAAGAGATACAAGAAAATTCGAGTTATTCCTGTTCATTAATGCGCCTCGTTTGGCCCTTTCAATAATCTCAGAAAAAACGGCCCCTTCTTCGATACGATGGTTTTCTATTGTCGCTCTGTTGTTTGGTGCCTGCCTGACAAATACGACACTGAGCGAATCAGCATACAAGGGCACCCATGTCTTGCTGTCGAGCAATTTCAGAACAAGCGGTGCGAGCACGCCGTGGACGTTTAAGGTATCCAGCATCACAATGTCCACTTGGTAATGATCCAGCAGCTTTTCCCACAAGGGAGATTTTCCCTCTGACAAAGGCTTGTCGGTCAGGGATTCTCTTGCATAATATATCCATGCTGCCTCAGAGAGGACCGTAGCATTGAGAGACCTCGTATCAATGAAGGTTTTCTTCCAGGGATATAATCGCCAGGTTATATACCCTCCGAAGACAAAGTCATTATAGATGTTTCCTTCAAGGTGATTGTTCTTGATAAAGTCCACAGCCGATTCAGGAACGGACGTGCTTATAGCCTTCCTGTAACGGAGACCTCCGAAATCTTTAACATTCGCAAAGAGCGCTATCGAGCACAAGAGCATAAGGATTGTAAAGGCGTGGGTCAGCCTCTGCCGGTNNAACAAGCCCAACGGCAGAGGAAAAGGATGTCATGAGAGCGTTCAGTTCCGTTGCCAGGATGACAGTCCCGATCAACACAAAATAGACAACAAACCTGAAGGCTGCCACACTCATAGCGAAAAGACCCAAGAGCACTATGATGTGAGAAATGTTCATCTTCCGTATCCTTAAAGCGCCAAGGATAGGCAGCAAGACTACTAACGTTATGTATGCCGTGTCGATTTGACGCAGTTTATCTCTATAGAGAGAAAATGTGGGCACATATTCCTCAATGCCCTCCATGAAAATCCGGTGCTTTGCTGATACGGTTAGGAGAAAGGCACTGAAACCGTTGGGGTTTAAGGCAGAAAGCGATATAGCAAGCAGAGAAACCCCGTAAAAGACGGACAGTTCTTTTTTTGTGTATGTAGTCAGTTTTAGCATGATACCGAGTCCTTCTCCCACGAGAAATGCCGCTATTATTGCAATCCCAAGTATGAAACCTCCGTGCATGTTGGCCCACAACAGCATGAGGGGAGGAAGGAGAACGATTGCGCCGCCTCTTCTTGTCCTGTATTCTTCGAGAAGGGAAAAAACGAGCACAGAAAATAGATTCGTGAAGAGGACGGGCCGCTCCGCAGTGAAAGAGAGGAGGGTGGAGCAGACAAGGAAAAGGGACAGGTAGCAGACGTAAATGCTGACACCGTTTCTTTTAAGTCTCCAGAGGACCGTTGCGGCGGTCAAAAGGAAAAGAAGCGCCCTGAAAATTATTATTCCCTGATCATTGAATGTCTTATATATGGAAAAAAAGATGATTTGGCCCAGCCAATACTGCTTGAGGATAAAGGACTCTCTCTCAGGAAGTGGATTTTTATTTTCCTCGAGCCCCGCCGTGTACGAAAAGGGGTCTTTTTCGGGAAGATGGCCATTTTCCATAATGTAGCGCCCAGTTGCTGCATGCCACCAGAAGTCATAATCCCAGAGATTTAGAGAGAGATATTCATAGGAAAAAACTGTGCATAAAATAAGAAAAGAAAAGGCTGTGAGAATCCGCGTTATTTTAGAATTCATCGGTACCTGAATAATAGAGCATATACGGTGGATTCGTCAAAAGAAAAGTTCAATGCATCTTTCTTTTTTGGCTGGGAGCATTCGGCCAAGCGGTCTTTCATCTACCTTCCAGGGAATGAATCGGTATAAAGAGTCTTTTGATAAATTACATCGCCCTCGGCAGTGATGACAAAGGAGGTGGCAGTATCACTCATGAAATCCTTCCGGCTGTTGGAGGACCGGCCACCCACAAAGAGCTACGATGTTCGCCCATGGAGACATCTCTTTATAGAGTAAATAAATGTTTCATAGACACTTTGAAGTGCAAAGATTACCGGCGTCCAGGGGCTGACCCAGGCATAGCTAGTAGCGTCATTGCTATTGACCAGACCGTCGGCGTTTGTATCAACCTCATACAGCGCACTATCGCTCGTTCCAATAAACCCCTCCAAAGCTGAATACAACCATGCCATCACTTCCGGTTCAGAAGCATATAGGCGGCTCTTATAACGGCTCCCCTTCTCGACCGTACCTGCATACCCAGATACCCGGGGATCGCTATAACCGCTAGGATGCCGATGACACTACGACAACGAGGAGTTCGATCAGGGTGAGGCCTCTTTCCGACGTGCATTTCGCTTGACAATCCCCTATAGCCTTCAATCTGGTTTCCGCTACGTCGATTCAGAAATTTGTATTGTTATTACAGTCGATTACGTACTGTTCGTTGGTCACTCTCGTATTTGAATTCCCTTTAGCGTAGGCCGCGAAACAGGGCGTTTGCGCTGCGCCGAGATAGGTTACATTTTGCACAATCCAGTAACTGAAAACCAGCTGCCCGGTGCCGCCGCCGGGTTGAAAGCCGGGAAGGGCGTTGGCGGGAGTACCGTTGCCGGTTTGAATTATCGCAACATTACCGGGGTTGTTATTTCCCGGGTTTCCAAGACTGGGTGTGTAGGTTCCGTTCTCAGCAAAATACTGTCCCTCAAGCAGTGCAAGCGTCCGCAGGTTAGAAAACGCCTCAGTCCGTGTTGCACTTTTCTGCTGCCCAAGGTATGCTGGGACGGCTATTGCCCCGAGAATAGCGATAATAGCGACAACGATGATCAGTTCTATCAGAGTCATCCCCCTTTTGTCTTTCATAAGTCCTCCTTTCTCACGAGTTTTTCCTCTTTTCTATGAGCTTTCGCGAGAGCAATCTTTTCTCTGACAACTGCCTGACCTGGGAGCCTTTTGTCAGCATACTCGTACGCCTTCAAGGCATCATCATATCGCTCGCTGTTATAAAATACATCACCCACTGATAAGAGGTACTGGGGATTTTTTGTGTCATAGAACGCCCATTGCGTGAGTCTTGCGATGAGCACGTTGTATACGCGATCATCAGAGTTTCTGTATCGGG
>DMNE01000200.1 GCA_003453735.1 Nitrospiraceae bacterium
AACCAGTCCAACGCCAATCGCCGCCTGACGCGCCGCTTCCCAGGCCGCACGTGTCTCCGGATTCAGCCGCTGCGCAAGGTCGATCAGCTCGACCAGATCGTAACGCTTCTGCGGATCGATAGGGGATTGCTCAGCCGGCTTGAGCACTCTTGTGTAGCCGCTAAGATCAGGGGCATGCCAGAATTCACTCGGCTCCGGAGCGACTGCATCGTCTGCGACAGCAGTATTTGATAAGGTGAAAACGCATGCGATCAAACCGAGGCAGACAGGAGTCAATGGCCTTAAGGATTGTTTTCTTTTCATTATTGTAATAGTAAAGACCTGTGTTATGGCTACGTAAACGAAAGTCCCTCATCAAAACATATCAGATATTAATCCGCTGTCAAGGGATATGTCAACGCGCATGTCAGGCCTCCCGGGAATGCGGCAGGAGTGCCGGCATGAGTCCTCTTTCTTCTACTAATCCGGCCTATTGCTATATACAACTTTTTTTGGTACGTTTCCGTGAAACAATGCAAACGATATTTGAGTGGACAGGTTACATAAAGATATTTACCACTCTGTTTGCGACAGTAAATCCTTTTGGAGCGGTCCCGGTCTTTATCGGCCTTACTGGCAGTCTGACCAAAAGGGAACGCAGGCGCGTTGTACTGACCGCAAGTATAGCCGTGGCTGCGGTGTTAATTGTGGCCGCATTAATCGGTGACTCGCTATTGAATTTCTTTGGTATCTGTATCCCCTCGTTCAAGGTCGGAGGCGGCATTCTTTTAATGTTAATGGCTATCTCAATGATGCAGGGCAGACACACACAGACCAGGCAGACCCCTGAAGAGGCTCAAGAAGCCGAGGACAAGCAGAGCATTGCTGTGGTGCCGATTGCGATACCGCTGCTGGCAGGGCCAGGTGCAATATCTACGGTAATCATTTACGCTCATGCATCGTTTCAGCCTGTGCATATCGCTCTGATCATCTGCATCAATTTGATAGTAGCGCTGGTGACATGGGTTGCGTTGCATGTCGCCACTCCCATAAGTAATATGCTGGGTAAAACAGGTATTAATATTGCGGCGCGGCTAATGGGACTGCTACTGGCCGCAATAGCTGTCGAATTCGTCGCTGGTGGACTGGCTCAACTTCTGCCTGGCCTTGCAAAATAGTCACCTCGATCGGGGTCTTTGACTGCGCTGGGAATAGGCAACATGAAGAAATCAAAACAGCTGCAGAAATCCTTAAACTTTCTCCCTGAGCAAGGACACGATTTCGCCTGGGACATCTCATGCCTCAGACAATACAACTTTAAAAGCGGCCTCCCTTTTGAGAGTCAGACCTATGGTATACTTGAAAAACTGCACGTTTCTTCACGGACTGATTAATATTCTCAAAGGAGAACTGACTTCCGGTGTCTGGGTCGGAGTTTCGTAGCAGATTATAAGACCGTGACTCGTAAGGGACATCAATCTTTATCCCAAGCATCGGAACAGAAAAGAATTATGCGACACAGAATCGTCATTGTTCTTCTTTTGACGCTTTCCCTGCATTTCGCATCCGCGTCCGCTCTTCATGCGGCAACAGATGTGGGCGTTGTCCGTGCCATGCTGAAGAACGGACTTAAGGTAATTATTGTTCAAAACAGTCTTGCACCGGTTGTAAACACGCAGCTGAACTATCTTGTCGGGGCAAATGAGGATCCCCCCGGATTCCCTGGTACAGCTCATGCCCAGGAACACATGCTGTTCCGCGGGAGCACCGGGCTGTCGGCAAACCAACTATCCGCCATTATCGCTGCTTTGGGAGGTGAATTTAACGCTGACACCCAGCAGAGTGTGACACAATATTTTTCCACAGTCCCCGCCGACAACCTCAATATTGCGCTCCGTATTGAGGCAATTCGCATGAGGGGCGTTCTGGACTCCCGGAGACTTTGGAAACTTGAACGTGGCGCGATCGAGCAGGAGGTTGCGCAGGATCTTTCAAATTCCGAGTATCGCTTTTACACGAAACTTCTTTCAGAATTGTTTCATGATACGCCTTACGGGCATGACGCCCTCGGCACACAGGCTTCGTTCGATAAAATGACTGGGAAAATGCTCAAGAAGTTTCATCATGACTGGTACGGCCCTAACAATGCGATTCTGGTCATCGCGGGCAACATCGATCCTGAAAAGACGCTTAAGATGGCAAGGGAGGTATTCGAGTGGATTCCTGAGAGGCCGACGCCACCCCGTCCTGCTGTGCACCTGAAGCCACTGAAAGCGGCGACGATCAACCTCGAAACCGATCTGCACTATGGGCTTGCTGTTTTAGCTTACCGCCTGCCAGGATATGAAAGCCCCGATTATGCCGCCGGCCAGATACTTGGTGACGTACTGGAGAGCAAGCGGGGAAACCTCTATGCCCTTGTGCCGCAGGGCAAGGCGTTGTCAATCGATGTCGGCACTAATGCGTTTTCGAGGGCTGCGTTTGGTTACGTGGCTGCGGCATTTCCGAAAGGAAATGATGGGGCCCTCCTGATATCAACGATGAAGGACATTATAGAGGACTATCTGAAGAACGGGTTTCCCGTCGAACTGGTGGAGGCTGTAAAACGGCTCGAGATTGCAAATGAAGAATTCCAGAAAAACTCAGTCGAAGGACTTGCTTCGCTCTGGTCTCAGGCCCTCGCGGTAGAGGGTCGTAACTCTCCAGACGAGGACATTGAAGCGATCAGGAAAGTTACCGTTGCGGATGTAAATCGTGTTGCACGCACATACCTTGTCAATAACACAGCGATCACCGCGGTCCTGCAACCGCGCCCATCAGGGGAACCGGTTCCTTCAACAAACATCAGGGGCAAGGAAACATTTGCTTCGAGACGGACACGACGGTTGAGTCTACCGGCATGGGCAAGCAAGTTGGCCTCATTGCCGGCTTCCCCGCTTTCCACTGTAAACCCTGTCGTGACTGTCCTGCCCAACGGATTGCGACTGATCGTACAACCGGAAAACGTGAGCGGAACAATCAGCATTTATGGAAAGATAAAGAATAATCCTAGCCTCCAGATCCCGAAGGGGCAGGAGGGGGTAAACGAAGTTCTCAACAGCCTTTTTTCTTACGGTACGACAACGATGGACCGCCTTGCTTTTCAGAAGGCGCTGGACGACAGCGCTGCGAGGGAATCAGCAGGAACAAGCTTTTCTTTACAGGTTCTGACTGAACACTTCGACAGGGGGGTGGAGTTGCTCTCGGATAATCTACTTCACCCTGCGCTGTCTGAGGACGCTTTCAAGGTAGTACAACAGGAGACAGGCGGGGCGCTTTCAGGGCTTCTCCAGAGTCCTTCCTACCTTTCTAATCGTGCTCTCATCACTGCCCTTTATCCCAAAAATGATCCAGCGCTGCGCCAAGCCACACCTGATACCGTAGCGATGCTCGCGCTTACTGATGTCACGAATTATTACCGTAAAATATTCCGGCCCGACATGACTACCGTTGTCGTTATCGGACAGGTGACGCCTCATCAGGCGGAGGCGGTCATCAAGAAGTATTTCGGCAACTGGGAAGCAACAGGACCAAAGCCGGAAACGGAACTTCCGCCGGTACCCCCTAATAAGCCGTCCTCGGCGGCGGTTCCTGACAGAAGTCGTGTCCAGACCTCAGTGACGCTTGCTGAAACGGTCGGCATTACCCGCTCATACACGGATTATTACCCATTGCAAGTCGGCCTCCACGTACTGTCAGGAGCATTTTATGCGACAAGGCTCTACCAGGATCTGCGAGAGCGGACAGGACTTGTCTATTCAGTTGAAGCACTTCTCGATGCGGGTGAAAGCCGGTCTATCTTCGAAGTACTGTATGCGTGCGATCAGAAAAATGTGGCCAAGGCCCGCGCAATCATTGAGCGCAACCTCAGAGAGATGCAAACAAAACTGGTCACTCCGGAAGAACTGCTTCAGGCCAAGACGCTCCTTCTGCGGCAGACTCCCCTTTCGGAGTCAAGCGTGGAGGACATTGCTGAAAAGCTTCTCTACCTTTCGTTGGAAGACTTACCCCTCGATGAACCTGTACGTGCTATGAAGCGGTACAGGGAAATTACCGCTTCACAAGTGAGGGCAGCGTTCACCAAATGGGTACGGCCCAGGGACGTCGTTCAGATCAGCCTTGGGCTGAATCCAAAATAGACGCATGCCGGCGGCCGAAATATGCCATACAAAAATTGGAGGACGTTTGATCACAAGGTGTAACCTGAACAAATTTCTCATTATAGCAGAGTACAATGACACCGGACTACCAGGAAAACCCTACAAAAAACTCGGAACTGTGGTAAACATCTCCCCGAGGCCTTTTCCGTCGCCCGCCAGTTCTTATTCTCCCTTCACTTCAAAACTGTATGTAATCTTCGTTACGCCGCGAATGGTCGCCGCCACAGAGCAATATTTGTTCTGCGAAAGCTCAATTGCCTTTTCCACTTTTTTGGCAGAGATGTCCGGTCCGGTAATCACATAATGCAGGTGGATGTCGGTGAACTGGTACGGAGGCTCAGAGGCCTGTTTGGCATCCGCAGTGATGTCCAGGCCAGTCAGGTTCTGGCGCTGTTTTTTAAGGATTTCCACTACGTCATAGGCCGAACACGAGCACAGACTGATGACAAGCAAGTCCGAGGGTTTGAGGCCCATCCACTCCTTCCCTTGTTCGCCCTGTTGCTTCGGCCAAGATCCAGCCACGACTGTGCGGCCGTAGCTATCTCGTCCGATGAACATTCTGCTGCCTTCACCAACCCAGCGCAGAGCGATTTGTCCCATATATCACCTCGCCTTTCATTATCCTAGCCACATAGCATGGCTCGCCGCGTGTTCTGCAATTTCTATTTGGAGATAAACGAATCTGATTCGACAGCACGGAAGAATTCTCTTGCGTCATGCAAGATTCTAAGACACAGCGTTGTAGAGTATCGAGTTCCCCGTCGATTGCGGGCACTCTGAAAAAGCGCCGGTCTCCGCGAAGAAATCCGCACTTATTCAGGAAGTTCTTCGTGACCCACACTCATTCGCCTATCTCTTTCATCAATACATCGAGCAGCTCATCCTCTTGCACTCTCTTAAGGACTTTCCCTTTCTTGAAGAGGAGTCCGAATCCTTTTCCTCCTGCTATGCCGATATCCGCTTCCCGTGCCTCACCAGGACCGTTGACAACACATCCCATAACCGCAACGGTTATGGGTTTGTGGATGTCCTTAAGGCGATTCTCCACTCGTGAGGCAAGCCCCCTGATATTTATCTCACACCTGCCGCAGGTGGGGCACGAAATGATATTAGCGCCTTTTTCTCTAAGCCCTAGTGATTTGAGAATCTCATAGGCAACCCTGACTTCTTCGATCGGCTCTGAGGACAGTGAGACTCTTATCGTATCACCTATCCCTTCGGACAGAAGTATCCCTACCCCGACCGAACTTTTGACCGTGCCGGTGAACGCAGGGCCCGCCTCTGATATGCCGATGTGAAGAGGGTAGCTGAATCGGCGCGCAAAGAGTTTGTAGGCCTGCACAGTCATCGGGACATTTGATGCTTTCAGAGATACTTTTATCTCCCTGAACCGCAGCCCTTCTAGGATATCTATATGTTCCGCTGCACTCTCAACAAGAGCTTCAGGAGTTGGATGACCGTATTTTTCGAGGAGCTTTCTGGACAGGGAACCTGCGTTTACTCCGATTCTTATGGGAGCGGCACGGTCTGAAGCTGCGGATACCACCTCCGCGACTTTCCACCGCGCGCCAATATTTCCAGGATTGATCCTCAACCCGTCCACTCCCTGATGAATGGCCTCTATGGCCAGTCTCCAGTCAAAGTGTATATCTGCTATCACCGGTATTGAAACCGATGCCTTGATCTTGCCAAGGGCTCGCGCCGCCTCCATATCAGGTACCGCTATCCGTATGAGCTCACACCCTGCCTTTTGAAGAGACCGTATCTGCTTAACGGTTGATTGTACGTCCCTCGTATCTGTTTTCGTCATTGACTGTACTGAAATGGGATTGCTGCCTCCAATGGGAGTATTCCCCACGCGTATGACCCGTGTTTTTCGCCTTTTCTTCAGCATTATTCTTATTCTTATCCTTTTGCTTTCATTTTGTCCCTGTAGACCTTGACCGCCTCAGCATGCTCATTCCAGGTACTTGAAAACGTGTGAGTTCCGTCATTATTCGACACAAAGTACAAATAAGGGACATGCGCCGGATTGAGGGCTGCAATGATGGACGGAAGCCCTGGGGACGCAATCGGACCTGGTGGAAGGCCCATGATGTTATACGTGTTATAAGGAGTTTTTCTCTTGAGGTCAGCAATTGTTATCCTCTCGTTGGATCCTTTCACCCCGTATATCGCGGTCGGATCTGCCTGGAGGGGCATATTT
This sequence comes from Nitrospiraceae bacterium, assembly GCA_003453735.1. Lineage (GTDB taxonomy): Bacteria > Nitrospirota > Thermodesulfovibrionia > Thermodesulfovibrionales > UBA9159 > UBA9159. The sequence continues at coordinate 6,385 of DMNE01000200.1, forward strand.
CGTCTAAGCCTGTTGTAATACACTGCTGCTATAATAGGCCTTTCATCGTCCGTTATCGCCTCTTTTTCTATTATCGAAGCCATCGTGAGCATATCCCGCTCGGAAATATTCAGTTCAAGCATCTGAGACATCATTGCTTCATCATAGAACTCTCTTAATCTGTTAATCATCAGGGGCAATATTTCCTTAGCCTCAAGCCCTTTGGGAAATCGATAGGTATCGGGAAAAAGATACCCCTCAAGTGAAGGAGCATCCACCTCATTTTCGTCGAGCATTTCCCTGCTGGTGCACAGTGCGAAAAACCCTTCTTGATCTATTATTCCCAAAGCAGCAAACTTCTGTGCAATCTCCCTCAGGGAATCGCCAGGCACCACGGTTATTTCATACTCGATAATCTTCCCGAGCCTTATGGCATTGAATATCTGCAAGGGACTCATGGTACCCCAGAGAGGATAATAACCCGCCTTTATCCTACGGTCTATCCCGGTTATCCTCCCTGCCAGGAAAAAAACCCACTTATCCCTCACCATGCCCTTCTGGGACAGGTCTTCAACAACGTGTCTGAACGTTACCCCTCGCTTAATTTCAAACTCTATTGATTTATTGCCGAAGGGTAAAGGCATCAAGAGCTCAACCGCAGCATAGAGAAGAAAAATAAAAACGAGGAACACAACGACAAGGGTAAGATTTTTTGTCATCTTAGATTAGAATGCCAAAAGAAAGCATGAAATGTAAAGGGATGAACCAGAGCTTGATGTTATAGAAAAGGACGGCGTTCAAGGAAACTCTCCTTAGCCGCCGTCCTAAAGTGTGGCTTTCTCGTGCTTCTCTTAATACATATCTCCCATACCACCAGCGCCCGGCATTTGAGGCATCTTCTTTTCCTCTTCCGGCAGTTCGGAAATCATCACCGACGTCGTTAAAATAAGTGATGCAACCGACGCCGCATTCTGAAGGGCTGTCCTGGTGACCTTTGTGGGGTCAATAATTCCCGCCTTCATCATGTCCACATACTCTTCGTTCTGGGCATCAAAGCCCTGATTCGCATCCTTCGCCGTTTTTACTTTTTCCACGACAACCGAGCTCTCAACGCCAGCGTTGTTGACAATCTGACGGATAGGCTCCTCAAGGGCCTTCATGATGATCGAAACACCAATTTTTTGGTCATGGCTTTCAAGTTTCAGATTCTTTAATGCGGGGATACACCTCAGGAGTGCGATGCCTCCGCCGGGAACTATTCCCTCTTCCACGGCAGCCCTCGTGGCATGAAGCGCATCTTCAACCCTGGCCTTCTTCTCCTTCATCTCTGTTTCCGTGGCTGCACCGACATTGATAACCGCAACTCCGCCCACGATCTTTGCAAGACGCTCCTGGAGTTTTTCACGGTCGTAATCAGATGTCGTTTCCTCTATCTGCGCCTTGATCTGCTTCACCCTGCCCTGAATCTTTGCGTGCTCTCCAGCACCTTCAACGATCGTCGTATTTTCCTTGTCAACCGTGATCTTTTTTGCCCTTCCCAGGTCGGAGATTTTAACGCTCTCGAGCTTGATACCAAGATCCTCTGATATCATGGTGCCGCCCGTGAGTATCGCGATGTCTTCGAGCATTGCCTTCCTTCTGTCTCCAAATCCCGGCGCCTTAACAGCACAGACCTGGAGTGTGCCACGGAGCTTATTAACGACGAGGGTTGCAAGGGCCTCCCCTTCCACGTCC
>DMNE01000450.1:0-13183 GCA_003453735.1 Nitrospiraceae bacterium
GGGCAATCCCTTCAGACAGTTTTTCGGACCTGAAGAACAGGCGCCTTTCGGGGATTTTTTCCACAAGTTTTTTGGCGATGTCCCCGACAGGGAATTAAAGCAACAGAGCCTCGGCTCCGGATTTATCATTGATAAGGACGGCTTTATCATTACCAATAACCATGTAGTTGAGGGTGCNNGATGAGATAAAGGTCAAATTGGCAGACGGAAGGGAATTCAAGGCGAAAGTCACGGGAAGAGATAAAAAGACCGATCTCGCGCTGATAAAGATATCATCGCTTTTTAAGAACCTACCCACCCTCGCCCTCGGGGATTCGGGGAAGATGAGGGTAGGAGACTGGGTGCTCGCCATTGGCAANNCCATCAATCCCGGCAATAGTGGAGGCCCCCTCGTCAACCTTAAAGGAGAGGTGATCGGGATAAATACCGCCATAATTGCAACGGGGCAGGGTATCGGCTTTGCCATTCCCAGCAAAATGGCTCATTCGGTGATAGCCCAACTCAAAGAAAAAGGAAAGGTAGTTCGTGGCTGGATCGGCATATCTATCCAGAGCGTAACTCCCGAGATAGCTCAAACCTTCGGGTTAAAAGAGCAGAAAGGGGCTTTGGTTGCCGATGTGGCAGCAGGAGGGCCTGCAGAGGCAGCAGGGATAAAAAGAGGCGATATCATTGTCTCCTTTGATGGAAAAGATATTAAAGATTCCTCGGACCTTCCGATGGTTGTTGCAGAGACACCCGTCGGAAAGACGGTTGGTGTCAAGGTGATACGGGACGGAAGGGAAATGGATTTGAACGTTACTGTGGCAGAGTTGACGGAAGGAAAAATGGCATCCGGGATGCATATGCCTGAAAGCGGACTTGGTATCACGGTTGATGATATAGGCCCTCGATGGAGAAGTCAATACGGACTAAAAGATACCTCCGGAGTCGTTGTGACCAATGTCGTTCCGGGCAGTCCGGCAGATGATGCCGGAATGCAGGCAGGAGATATTATAAAAGAGGCAAATAGGAAGCCGATCAAGAATTTAAAGGACTATGGCTCAGCTACACAGACATGGGCAACGGGCAAGCCGATGCTTTTCTTGATAAAGAGAGGAGGGCAGACATTTTATCTATCGATCAAAGTTCAGTAGACTGCCCAGGCGAACTACGCCGGCTCCGCGTTTTACCAAAGGTGAGGGAGAAAACCCTCTCCCTCACCGCTTCAGCCGTCAACGCTTTTATGGACAGAGAAGAACAACCTGCGGGATGGGCCGTTTCCTTCTTTCCTTTTGGTGGTGGTTCAAGACGACATACGGTTTGTTATATGGCATTGAGGTTGATTCGACGTGTATCGGCTCTATTGGCCTCTATAATGAGACTCTTACTGAATCTGCAGAGATGCGTCTGGTGATTTTCAACAGCTGGATAAGACAGTGCAGGGATGGCACCATGGTATTCGCCCTCTTTGCACAGGACCCAGACGATATTGTATCACAGAAAAAATACTTGTCGAGATCAAAACAGATCATCATGCTGCCCTTCCTTCTGGAAAAAGGTCGCATTTGAGGGAAACGAGGGGACATAGACCATGTCTGTTCAGGTAACCTGGCGATGTCTTCCCTGACGTGGACATCGACCATTATAGAACAGTTCCCCTACCCGGGACTCTTCATCCTTCTCGTGCTCGGATGTATCGGATTTCCTTTCCCCGAGGATGCCACGCTGATACTGTGTGGGTTCTTAATCTCTGCGGGAGTGGCAAGCCCTATCCCTGCCCTCTTTGTTGTATACGTGGGATTATTGAGCTCAGATCTCTTCCTTTATTTTGTCGGAAAAAAATACGGACGTATGATCGTCAAGCACAGAAGGTTCCGTAGGATCCTATCCTCGAAAAGGCTTTCTGTGCTTGAGAGAAAATTCAATGACAAGGGAATTCTTGTCATACTGGTTGGACGACATCTGGTCGGCTTACGGGCCCAGATATTTCTCGTGGCAGGTGTCTTGCGGATGTCCTCCATGAAATTCCTCGTTGCGGACGCCTTTTCTTCCCTCTTCACTATAGCGGTAATGGTCGGTGCAGGTTATATGGGAGGCAACAGCCTGCAAGTAATAGAAAAAGACTTCAGAAGAGTCGAACATGTAGGGATCTTTGTCATCGTAATAGTATTCGTAGGTTATCTGTTTATCAGATACTACAGATCCAGGAGGACTGACTCTTCATAAGTGGCTTTACAGCAGACTTGTTTTCTCAAAGAGAACTCATAGGCAAGGCAGCACACTTCTAAGAAAGCAAGCACGTCATACAATAACCGATACCACCACAGAAATCATGATAAAAGCCGAGAGCAGCAGTGTGATGTCCGGGGATAAAGACGCATTAAAGCTTTGCAGAAGCGTAGACCGACGAGACGGAGTTCTCCCACCGGGAAGATAGACAACAGTGTTGTTGGGTTTCATACTTGTTATTATTTACTTAGCTTTAAGATTTACGTAGTTTGCACTGTAAATGCCCTCTATCCCTTGTAATTGCTTCAGTATAATGTCGCTTACTGGTTCATCCACGTTGAGAATCATTACGGATTCACCGCCGATCCGCGCACGAATTTTTCTTCCTACCTGCATCATAGAGATATTAATGTTTTCTTTTCCCAACAATGTTGCAACTTGAGCAATCATCCCGGGTTTGTCTTTGTGAGGCAGAACTAACATATGCTCGGCAGGTTCAATACTGGTGTGATATCCATTAAACCTAAGAATTCTTGGAATATCCTTGCCTATGACGGTTCCTGTTGTCTCATTTATTTCTTTATCGGTAGTCAGAATCACTTTTAATAAACTTAAGTAGCTTTCAGAATCCGTTGAAGTTGACTTCTTAACGTGAATACCACTTCTTTCAGCTAACTTAGGAGCGTTTACGTAATTCACTCCTTCCCTGCTGCAGCATAAAACTCCTTTAGTAACTGCAACCACCAGCGGAGACAAATCTAATGCAGCGAGTTCACCGCAGGCAACAATTTGTATTTCCTGTGCTGCGCCGCTTGTCACTTGTCTCACGAGAGCCCCCAGGTTTTCAGCAATGGCCATATAGTGTTTCACCGGTTCAAGTGTTTCAGGCTTTAGGGAAGGGATATTAACAGCGCTTCTCGCGGGCAACCCTTGAGCCATGTCACGAATCTGCTCGGCAACATCGACAGCCACATTTATTTGCGCTTCTTCTGTGCTCGCTCCTAAATGTGGGGTAAGAACAACTTTATCACCAAGCTTCAAAAGGGGAGAATCTTCAACCGGTTCTTTATCAAAAACGTCTATAGCAGCCATTTCAACATGCCCGTCTCGTATTGCCTCGGCCAGATCAGCTTCGTTTATTATTCCTCCTCGAGAGCAGTTGATTATTTTTACGTCTCTTCTCATTTTAGCTATGGCGTCTTTATTGATTAAGTTAAGGGTATCTTTATTTATGGGAACATGCAACGTAACGAAATCCGCTGACTTCCATATATCATCGAGAGATGCCGCATAAGAAGCACCCAGCTCTTTTACACGATCTTCGCCGACAAATGGATCATATACAAGAACTTTCATACCCATTGCCTTAGTGATAGCGGCCACCCTGCTGCCTATTTTCCCGAACCCAACGATACCTATATTCTTATTGAATACTTCTTTGCCCGTTAGTTTCGATCTTTCCCATTTGCCTTCTTTCATTGAAGTATCAGCAACGGGGATATGTCTGATCATAGACAGCATCATGGCGATAGTATGTTCAGCAGCTGCAACAGTATTGCCATCGGGGGAGTTAATTACAACTATTCCTCGGTCGGTTGCCGCGTCGATATCAACATTATCCACCCCAACGCCCGCTCTGCCGATCACTTTGAGTCTGTCTGCTACGGAAATTATATCCCTGGTGATTTTTGAAGAGCTTCTAATCATTAAAGCGTCGTAATCCTTAATGATAGCGCTCAGCTCATCAGCGGTCAGAACGGGTTTATAGTCCACTTCGCAACTGTCTTGCAGAATTTTCACCGCAATCTCGTCAATCTTATCGGTCACTAATACTTTATACCTCATGTTCACCTACCCTCTGTATAGTTATAGCAAACAGAGTTTAACCTTTTGCATCTCAAGACAATCCCTCCGTTGCATTCCCTTAAGCGATGTCGAATAGCTTCTTACTTTTCATTATACAGCACGCCATATTGCAAAAATATTAAAGCCATATTAAGTTAACGTTAAATCTTATTTTTGCCTTGCCGGGTCTTCTCGGGGGTTTTAAGTTTTGAAGGTCGACGATTTATAGGTTACTATAACGTATATTATTTGCCACGTTATTATTGCGCGTCCCTTCGTCACCAAGTTTCCTGACATACCAGGTCTTCACAATCTGCGTCAGCACAATGTACCCTACCAGCATTGCGGCAAGGTATGCCCAATACTGGCTAGGCAATGGCACGAATCCCAATGCCGTACCTATCGGCAAAAAAGGCAAGAGCCCCGCAACTGTTACAATAGCGAGAGAGGTTAAGATGAGTGGTACGCTAGCCCTGCTCTGGATGAAGGGTATCTTGTTCGTTCGAATGACGTGTATGATGAGCGTCTGAGTGAACACGGATTCGACAAACCATCCCGTTTGAAATAGTGCAGGATTCTTCCAACTGTGAAATACGTGCAGCATGACGAAGAACGTTGCATAGTCAAAGATCGAGCTGATCGGCCCGATAAGAACAATAAATCTCTGTATCTCCTTAATCGCCCACCTGCGGGGTTTTTCGATCCATTCCTTGTCCACCGAGTCGGTAGGAATTGCCGTCTGTGAAAAGTCGTAAAGCAGGTTGTTTGTAAGTACCTGTATCGGCAACATCGGAAGAAACGGGAGAAAAGCGCTCGCCCCCAAGACACTGAACATATTTCCAAAGTTTGAACTCGCTGCCATTTTTATATATTTAATGATATTCCCGAATACTTTTCTGCCCTCTAGAACTCCCTCCTGAAGTACGGTGAGGCTGTGCTCAAGAAGGATGATGTCAGAGGATTCCTTGGCAATATCCACAGCGCTGTCCACTGAAATGCCGACATCTGCTTCCTTGAGTGCAGGCGCATCATTAATGCCGTCTCCAAGAAAACCTACCACGTGTTCCCTTCTCTGCAAGGCCTTTATGATGCGCTCCTTATCGGACGGAGAAAGTTTTGTAAAGATAGTGGTGTTCTCAACCTTTGCTTCGAGCTCCTGATCGTTCATCTCTTCGATCTCACTGCCACCAAGAATGTTCTCCACTTGGAGACCCACCTGGCGGCATATACTCTGAGTGACGATCTCATTGTCGCCGGTGAGAATCTTTACCTGAACCCTGCTTTCATGGAGCCTCTCCAAGGCTGCTGTCGCAGTCTCCTTCGGCGGGTCAAGAAACGCAAGAAATCCCAGGAGAGTCAAATTCGATTCGTCAGCGACAGTATACTCTTTCGTTTGGTCGGGTACTGTCTTATAAGCGAGAGCTATGACTCTGAACCCCTGTTCGTTAAACTGCCGTACAAGAAGCTTAACCTTTGAGTCTTGGTGGGAAGAATCAAGGGGTAGCACTTGTCCTTTCAATTCAACCCCTGAACATAGGGCCACCACCTCCTCCACGGCGCCCTTGCAGATCATTATATGATCACCTTGAGCGTCCCCTATGACGATGGACATTCTGCGCCGGACAAAATCGAAAGGTATTTCATCTATCTTGTAGAAACTCTGCTGGCCTATCAGTTTTTGTTCAAGGCTTTCGTGTTCCAGTATTGCGACGTCCGTAAGATTCTTGAGGCCCGTCTGGTAATAACTATTTAAATAGGCATACTCAAGTATCTTGTGGCTTTCAGCACCTTCCATATCAACATACTTTTCGAGAACTATCTTGCCCATTGTCAGTGTACCTGTCTTGTCCGTGCAAAGGACATCCATGGCGCCAAAGTTCTGTATGGAATTAAGGCGCTTGACGATAACTTTCTTGCGCGACATGGCGATCGCTCCTTTCGAGAGGTTGACTGTAACTATCATAGGCAGCATTTCAGGAGTGAGGCCGACACCAACGGCGAGGGCAAATAAAAATGCCTCGGTCCAATCACCCTTAAAAAACCCATTGATGAAGAAAACTGTGGGAACCATCACGGCAATGAATCTAATCATGAGCCACGCAAAGCCATTCACTCCCTTATCAAAGTTTGTGAGAACCCGTTGACCGACAATGCTGGAGGCAAGCCTTCCAAAATAGGTGCGTCCTCCTGTGGCGATGACGACCGCTGTTGCCGATCCTATTTCCACGTTTGAACCAAGAAAACAGATGTTAGGAAGATCGAATAGATTCCGGCATGAGGTCATACAGGGCCCTGCCGATTTTTCGACCGGGACAGCTTCTCCGGTGAGCGTCGCCTGGTTCACATGGAGATCTTTTGCCGTAATGAGACGTACGTCGGCAGGTACCATGTCGCCGGCTGACAGAAGCACGATGTCTCCCGGCACAAGCTCTCGCAAAGGTATCTCTCTTCTCAGTCCGCTACGCAGAACCGTCGCCGTTGTTCTGACCATGGCCTTTAGTTTCTCTGCGGCCTGGTCTGACCGTGTTTCCTGTATGAATCGCAAAGAAATGCCGAGCAGCACCATGACAAAAATAACAATTGTCCCGCGCATATCGCCCGTGAAGTAAGAGACTAGTCCAAGTATCGAAAGAAGTACCACAAGCGGATTCTTTACATTGTCTGCGAGACGGAAAAGTGCCGACTGCCTTTTTTCCTTAACTGCAATATTCGGGCCGTATTTGCCGGTAAGCAACTCAGCTTCCGAATCGGTCAGTCCCGAATTTCTGCTCCCCAGTAGGTTTACCGCTTCTGCGGGTTCTGCGCGAGAAATACCAATGAGGTCGTCGAACAAAGCGATTTCATAACCGTGCTTATGCTCGGAGGGATGAAGCGGCCTGCCGAATATTTTTACTAGAAAGCTGATTGCTGACCTCCCGCGAGGTTGATATGAAGCACTGCTATTAACAAGCCGCTGTTGCGCGTTATTATAATAACACTTAGCCGTGAGAAGCAAGCTCTAAAAACTGCTACAGGGGCATGGGAGATTTCCAACATTATTACAAGGTGTTTTTGTCCGCTGTTTCATGTGACCGCTCTGCCAGAGCCGGTTTGAGAGTGCGACAACCTCAGTGGACAGCCAGTAGACTCTAATAATGTGTCTTCCAAGATTTTTCATTATTTGCCTCTCATTGTCCTTACACTACTGCTTGCGCATTGCTTTGCTAGGCAATAGCCGTAATGTCATGCCGCCAGGTCATGGGAAGAGGACCAGAAAATAGTTTTTACGTGATTTGTATCACAGAACTTCCCATCTTTGGGGAGTAGTCTACTTATAAGATGGCTCCTATGACGGCTTCAGAACAAACGCATGACTACACGGAGTAAAGCATGAACGAGCATGATATTTTCGAAGAGATCAGAGATACCAAGTTGAATCACGGGGCTCTTGCTTATATGGAGATAAACGATTCCCTCCCTTCAGAATTCTCCCTGGACGACGAGCCTGAAGTCTCCGAGGAGGAAGTTTCCGTGGAAGACAATGCAGGGGAGCATGAAGTCACAGATGATCTTGTTCAAAGATACTTCAACTCCATGGGTAATATATCCATACTCACGAGGGTGGCAGAAAGAGAACTGGCGCTAAAATTGGAAGAAGAAAGAGACGTTATTAAAGAAATAGTCACGGCTATGCCGCTATACAAGAAATTGAAACGGTGCGTAAAACCTCGGGAGAATGAGGAAGAAGATGCGGGTGACGAAGAAAACGAAAGGACAGACAAAGCTCTGGTCCTCAGCCTGAATATTCTTGAGGACCTCACGGCAAACGTGAACAGCGCAAACGGCGAGACGTCAGGGCAAGGATCTTTGATAAACGCAAGGGAAAAACTAATAAGAAAAGAGGGAACGGATACTGCCTCCACAAAGTTTCCGACAAAGGAAGAGCTTTGTAGCCATTATAGGAGGATTGAATCCGAAGTCGGGATGAGTATGGATGATTTCGCGACCGCCTGGGACAGAATTACCAAGGCAAAGGCATTTTACGCAGAAGCCAAGAATGAAATGACAACCCGCAATCTCAGGCTGGTGGTGAGTATAGCGAAGGATTATCTGGGGAGAGGCCTTTCCTTGCTTGACCTGATACAAGAAGGGAATATCGGACTCATGAAGGCCGTGGATAAATTCAACCATAGAAAAGGGTTTAAGTTCAGTACCTATGCAACATGTTGGATAAAGCAGTCAATAACGCGTGCGTTGATTGATCAGTCAAAAACTATCCGGGTACCTATTCATATTATGGAATACTATAAGAAGATAAGCAAAGTGACCCGGGAATTGACACAAGAGCTTGGAAGGGAACCCGGCAATAAGGAAGTCGCTCAGAAGTCGGGGTTCAGTGAAAACAAAGTAGAAGAAATATTGAGGGCGATACAGGACACGATAGCGCTTCAGACCCCTGTTGGCGATGGTGATACAAAACTCGAAGATTTCATCGGAGATCACCACAGTCCTTCACCATATGATGACATAGAGAAAAAAGAGATGTCCAAACAGGTACTTACAGTTCTGAAAACCCTCCAGCCGAAGGAAGAAAAAGTCATACGGATGAGATTTGGTATCGGAGTCGATAGGGACCACACGCTCGAAGAAGTAGGCAGGCATCTTTGTCTTACCCGTGAGCGAGTGAGGCAGATAGAGAGAAAGGCATTGACAAAACTCAAACATCCAAGCAGGCTCTGTGCCTTAAAGACATTCACCGCCCCGTAACGCCCTAGATCATATTAGCGAATATCTTCCCCGACGAAACACCATACTCCTTCGCTCTTATCATACGTTACCTGGACTTTTCCGTGCAGCCAGTTTATTTAATGCATTGATATATGCCTTTGCCGCTGCAATTAGGATATCGGTATCAGCACCCTGGCCCCTCACTCTCTTGCCGTCTTCCTCAAGGGAAACCAGGACCTCACCGAGGGCGTCGGTGCCACCGGTTATGCTCTTGACTTCAAATTTCAACAGGTTACTCTTCGTCTCAGTAACATCAGCAATCGCCTTGTACACAGCATCCACAGGACCATCGCCATAAGCCACTTTTTCGACGATTCGGTCACCCACCTTTAACTTCATCGTAGCTGTCGGTTTCACGTGGATCCCGGCGGATACCGACAGGTCAAGAAGGCTATACGTCTCCGGTATTTTCGACACCTCTTCCGAGATAAGGGCCGCAATATCGTCATCAAAGATATCCTTTTTCTGGTCTGCAAGGTGTTTAAATTTCTTAAATGCCGTCTCTATTTCATCGGGGCTGAGGTCGTACCCGAGCTCCCTGAGCCTTTCCTTAAAGGCATGCCTGCCTGAATGTTTTCCCAGTACCAACTCTGTTTGCTTCAGCCCGATATCCTCGGGCTTGATAATTTCATAGGTCATCTTTTCTTTCAAAAGTCCGTCCTGATGGATGCCTGACTCATGGGCAAAGGCATTCGCCCCCACAATAGCCTTGTTCGGCTGCACCGGTATGCCGGTTATCCTCGTAAGGAGCCGGCTCGTGCGGATAATCTCTTTTGTATTGATATTCGTACTAACCTGGTAGAAGTCCTTCCTCGTCGCCAGGTTCATCACCACCTCTTCCATGGAACAATTACCTGCCCTCTCGCCTATACCGTTGACAGTGCACTCGACCTGCCCTGCACCGTTCATAACAGCCACGAGAGAATTCGCAACAGCCAATCCAAGGTCATTATGACAATGGACCGATATCACCGCCCTATCCCCAATCCTGTCCTTTATCGCCTTGATCACACGACCGAACTCAACCGGAGAGGTATATCCCACGGTATCTGGGATATTCACCGTCGAGGCGCCAGCCTCGATCACCGCCTCGACAACCTCTACAAGATAGGGTAATTCTGTTCTTGTTGCGTCCATCGGGGAGAACTCCACATCCTCAATAAGGCTCCGTGCGAGCTTGACCATCTCAACCGATCTCTTCAGCGCCTCTTCCCGGCTCACCCGGAACTGATACTTCAGGTGGATGTCCGATGTGGAGTGGAAAGTGTGAATCCGCTTTTGTGGGGCATCCTTTATGGCCTCCCATGCCCTCGTTATGTCTTCTTCCTTGGCCCGCGCAAGACCGGCGATAGTCGACCCTGTTACCTCGGTCGCAATCCTCTTGACTGCCTCAAAATCACCCGGTGATGCTATGGGGAATCCCGCCTCAATAACATCCACCCCTAATTTGACGAGTTGTTTTGCAATCTGGATCTTCTCATCCACATTCATAGATGAGCCCGGCGATTGCTCACCGTCACGCAGAGTAGTATCGAATATCTTAATGATCCTCATCTGTATTAACTCCTGACACCCCTTCCGCTTGATGTTTTAGCCTTCTTTTTCTTATGAAAAGCACACCATTTTCAATTATACCCCAAAAAAGATATACCATTGCAAAGATAAATATGGCCGGTGCCGGATGGACAAACAGGACGAATAAGATTATGACAAAGACAATCAAGAACCAGAAAGGTTTTTTTTCTCTGAAGTCGATCTCTTTCAGTCCATGGTATCGGAGCGTGCTCACCATCAGGAGTGAAAGGACAATTGTGATGATAGGGAAACAGATGTTTTTTTCCGGAACTCCCTCCCTGAATTCATAATAAAAGATCACTATCGATGACAAGATCGATGCAGCACCCGGTATCGGTACCCCTTTGAATGCCTTTGAACCTGTAGCTCCAGTCTGGATATTGAAGCGGGCAAGGCGTAATGCCCCGCAGGCTACAAATAGAAAGGCTGCAGCCCACCCCAACCTCCCGAAGGGCACCAGTGTCCATTTGTACATCATGACGGCCGGCGCTACGCCGAATGCCACAAGGTCGGAAAGGGAATCCAGTTCAATTCCAAACCGTGTGGACGTATTGGTCAACCGCGCTATCCATCCATCGAGGCCGTCAAAGATGTTGGCGAGAAGTATTGCCCAGGCTGCATTCAGAAAATTGCCATTGATTGCAGACATAATGGCAAAGAAACCGCAGAACATACCGCAAATGGTAAGCGCGTTCGGCAGAACGTATATCCCTTTTTTCGGCCGCCCCTCGATGTTCTTTTTATTTTCATCAGTCATCATATAATCCGTCTCGTCCCGACAGCTAAGTCACATCCCAGATGAGAAACTGCTCCTCATAAATTACGGGCATCGCATCTGCATTATAGTTGAAATAGAAATTCTCGGCATTATATCTCGCCAATAACGGTCTCTCCGGCCTTCACCATATCTCCTATGTTCACCTTTATACGAGTGTCCTTTGGCAGATACACATCAAGCCTAGAACTGAACTTGATGATCCCGTAACGGTCTCCNNAATCCCGCAACTTGCCGGACAAGGATGTCTCCGTATTTCGTGCTGAGCACCATGGCAATGTTTTCATTCTGGAGGGAAGCCTCATGTTTAAATGCGGAGAGGAACCTCCCGGGCGTATGTACCACTGACGCCACTACTCCCTCACAGGGCGCCCTGTTGACATGGACATTGAGCGGTGACATAAAAATGCTGACCTCGATCATAGGGCCTTTGAAGAAGTGATCTCCTTGTACGTCCTGTATGAGAATAATCTTTCCGTCGGCAGGCGATACAAAGATATTGTCGCCAAGGGGTATCGTCCTTTCAGGGTCCCTGAAAAAAGAAACCATAAAAAGGGTCAGCACAAAGGGAATGAACGCCGCCCATCGCGTAAGGGCAGCGGTGACTATAGTAATAACGAGGAAACCGAAGATAAACGGGCGACCCTCAGGAGCAAGCTTCATCATCGTTCCCCTGTGATGGACATGCGGCAAACAGATGAAGAATTCTTCTGCGACACCTCATAGAGAAAGTCCACTTTGAAGATTTGCAGAAAACCCTTGCTGCGAGAATCCTACCGTATGTCATATACATATCTTCTGACCTCTCCATGGCTAACCCAAGGGCTTGCGCGCTTGAAACTGTCGACTCAAACTTTTTTTGTCCGTTATCCTCTACGCTTTTGACTTATCCACGAGCTTCCCTTTTTTGAGCCACGGCATCATTGCTCTCAGCCGTGCTCCGACCGATTCAATGGGATGCTCTTCACCTTGCCGCGTCAATGCGGTAAATACCGGCTTATTCGCCTTGCACTCGAGCATCCATTCCCGTGCAAAGACCCCATCTTGTATCTCCGTCAAAATCTTTTTCATCTCTTTCTTGGTCTCCTCCGTTATCACTCGGGGGCCCCTTGTGAGATCTCCGTATTGGGCTGTATTGCTAATGGAATATCTCATATTCGAGATGCCTCCCTCATATATGAGGTCAACAATGAGTTTCACCTCATGAAGGCATTCAAAATACGCCATCTCCGGTGCATAGCCTGCCGCAACAAGGGTTTCAAACCCCGCCTGGATAAGAGAGGTGAGTCCGCCACAGAGAACCACTTGCTCGCCAAACAGGTCCGTTTCCGTCTCTTCCCTGAACGTCGTCTCTATAATCCCCGCCCTACCGCCTCCGATGGCCGATGCATAGGCGAGGGCGATGTCTTTTGTGTTCTTAGACGGGTCCTGATGCAGGGCGATGAGGCACGGCACACCGCTGCCCTTCGTATATTCTGACCTCACGAGGTGCCCCGGTCCTTTTGGCGCCGCCATGAAGACATTGGCATCCGGTGGCGGCACGATCTGCCCGAAGTGGATATTGAAACCGTGAGCAAAGCCCACATAGGCGCCCCGTTTCATGTTCGGTGCTATTTCACACTTATACACATCACCCTGGAATTCGTCGGGAAGGAGGATCATAATGATGTCCGCAATTTTGGCTGCCTCTGAAGGGGTCATAACCTCAAACCCCGCAGTTGCCGCCTTATCCCAACTCGCTCCCCTTCTGAGCCCGACGATCACCTCCATGCCGCTGTCCTTGAGATTGTTCGCATGGGCATGTCCCTGGCTTCCGTATCCCATGATGCATATCTTCTTGCCCTTCAGAACGTCCATTTTTGCATCCTTGTCATAGTAAACCGTGATCATTGCTAACCTCCTCTAGTCCTTCTCTTATTTGTATAAATATAAACGGTAATGCAGGCGGATACGACTCTACGCCTCTTCTTTCAGGAGTTTATATTCAATGCTGTCGACAAGCGCCTGCCACGA
>DMNE01000450.1:13308-13453 GCA_003453735.1 Nitrospiraceae bacterium
CCGCAGTGTGCTCTATATTCTTCCCAACCTTTACCATAATCGTCGCTTCACTGATCGGTGTTTCCTTTTCCTTTCTCTTTTGGTCAATGACGCGGAACCCGACCAGATCAAAGAATCTCCTGTGCAGACCAAGGGATTTTTTCAG
>DMNE01000450.1:13480-13657 GCA_003453735.1 Nitrospiraceae bacterium
CTCCAGATGGATATTGAACTCCTCGGCCTTTCTAATAATATTGCTCTTCCCTGCAAGATCGGATATGAGCACCCTCTGAGAATTGCCAACGAGTTCGGGTCTAACATGCTCATAGGTCTCAGGACGCTTCTGTATTGCGCTTACATGGATCCCTCCCTTATGGGCAAAGGCACTGTC
>DMNE01000450.1:13715-13835 GCA_003453735.1 Nitrospiraceae bacterium
CAGAGGTTGGCATTACCGCACCGTTCTCCTATGCCGTTCACTGTCCCCTGCACCTGCGTTACGCCGCTTTCCACCGCAATAAGGGAATTTGCGACTGCGCAATCGGAATCATTATGGACA
>DMNE01000531.1 GCA_003453735.1 Nitrospiraceae bacterium
AGACCCATCGTACCGGGCGTGCTTGCGTGGACAGCGGTGAATCCTTCCTGTTCGAAGTAGTCCAATACCTCAAGAAGCGGCGGAAAATGGAGCTTGAGCTCAGGGTACTCGGGCAGCGCGAACTCGCCGACGCTCTGGAAGTTCATGATGCCTCCTGCGAACGCTGTTGTGCCGGACCCCGAGGTGATGACCACGAGTTCGAGACCCTTTGCCTTCGCGGTTGAGACCATGCGCTTGATGGTAATGGCAACGCCATTTATCTCGTGCAGGGTGTCGGTGAAAAGCGCAATTTTCCGGGGCTGTTCTGCCGTCAAGTCGAATCTATGTTCTATCTCGCGGATGAGAGTCTTACTTCGGTGCTGATGATAATACGCTACGTAATAGGGAGAGGTGAGCATATGAAGGAGGCCGATAGTCCCCATTGAGTGGAATATACCGGCTATGCCCACAGGCGGCCATGTCCTGGTGAGCCGCTTCGTGTAGACATACATTAACCTGTTGACAAGACGGCTGATGACGATAAAAACCTTCCGGTTCATATCGTTCGTGCTGATCGAGGCAAGGAATTTCGTGTCGCTCAGGATGCGCCACGCCTCAGCGTCCAGTACCTGTTCAAAGTTTCTTCCCTCATAATCCTCGTCATAGGCATCGGGGAAGCAGCGGCGGATGGAAAGCCTGACCTTTTCAAATAAGGGTATCTTGGCTCCCCGGGCATCGATAAGCGTCCGCAGCAGCGTATTGATGAAGGGAAGGGAATTCGCTTTGTTTTTCTGAAGGTTTTCCGTAATGAATCGGTAGCCAATCCCATAGATACTGTGGGCCAGGGTGAGTGCGTCCCCGTCTTTGCCAGCTGCCCAGCATCGTCCTTTGGCCACCGAATCGAGGAAATCCGTAACGCCGCCTCCCCGCTTGCTTGCAGTGTATGCCCGCGCCACAAAAAGACCACTGTGGTCGTCTGAGCCTGCCACGAGGGTCTTCAGCCAGGGGGTCTCACCCATAGGGTCGATTCCATGCTTCGCTGCCAGGCGATATATCTTTTCTTCGGTCAGTGAAGCAGTGACCTGCTCGATGAGAGAATTGCATTTGGCCGAGCGCGCCCCGTTCTTCACCTCGAAGACATTGAAAATCAGGACCAGTCTTTCCAGCACGTCAACGGTGAGTTTGCCGTTCATATCATAGAGTGCATGGGCCAGGAAATGGACTATTCCCTTCTCTCTCAGATATGCAGAAAGCTCATAGGTATCTTTCCTGAGGCGCATGATCTCCTGATAATCAGTGTTGGTGATGTTGAGGGCAACCACGTGTAGCTTGCAACCGTTTTCGGGCAAATAGGTGGTGATCTCTACGCTGATGAAGGTGCCTGGAAGATGGGCGATCTCTACCGCTCCTTCTATGGAATTGTGATCAGTGATAGTGACGTAATCCATGCCTTTCATGCGGGCAGCCTGGTAAATATGCTCGGGCTTGGTAAAGCTTTCAGGGCAATTGAACTTCCGGAGCGCCCAACTCGAAGGCTTGTTCGAGTAGCGGGAGTGTACATGCAGATCTGCCCGGTAAAGTTGTTGCATCTTACATAGACTAGCAAGGAACTGTTAAAGGAATATTACAGTCCCGTTATTTTTTTGCGATTTGATAGAACTTCATACAATCGTAATATTTTCTTAATCTTGTTTTAACATAAGCCGTGTATTATCTTTGAAGTGAAAGTGAAGAAGCGAAGAAAGAAGATACTATTCATCTGCGGCTCCCTCAATCAGACCACCATTATGCACCGGATAGCAAACCATCTCGACGAACATGAATGTTACTTCACTCCGTATTATGGAGACGGCATCGTGAAGGCTCTTTCCGAATGGGGCATGCTCGATTTCACCGTGCTCGGCGGACGATTCAGGGAGCAGACAGAAGGGCATCTTCACGAGCATCGTCTCAGGATCGACTATCGGGGTCAGCAGAACAACTACGACCTTGTGGTGACCTGTCAGGACCTGATTATACAAAGAAATATAACGAAGAAAAAGATCGTGCTCGTGCAGGAGGGGATGACCGACCCTGAGAATATTCTCTATCATCTGGTGCGCAAGCTTAAGCTGCCCCGCTATCTAGCCAGCACCTCCATGACCGGCCTTTCTCATTGCTATGAGAGATTCTGCGTAGCCTCCGAGGGATACCGAGAGCTCTTCATAAGAAAAGGAGTGAATCCGAAGAAATTGGCGGTTACCGGTATTCCCAATTTCGATGATATCGCCCGGGGTTGCGCCACTGATTTTCCACACAAACATTTCGTCCTTGTCGCCACATCCGACGCAAGAGAGACATTCAAACTGGACAACAGGAGAAAGTTCATCAGGAAAGCACAATTGCTCGCCGGAGGAAGACCGATGATATTCAAGCTGCATCCGAATGAAAGACCAGGGCGTGCGAAGGAGATCAGCAGGATTATCCCCGATGCACTTGTTTTTCAGGACTGCGATATCAATCCTATGATCGCGAATTGCGATGTGCTCATCACTCAATATTCTTCCGTTGCCTACGTAGGCCTTGCTCTCGGCAAAGAGGTCCACTCCTATTTCGATAGGGAAGAGCTGAAACGGCTGATGCCCATGCAGAACGGAGGCACATCAGCCCAAAATATAGCACACATATGCAGGGAGTATCTGGCATCGTGAAAATCCTTGCCGTGGTTCAGTCCCGCTGCGGATCCACCCGCCTCCCGGGAAAAGTCATGCTGCCGCTGGCCGGCAAGGAGGCGCTGGTCCGCCTCGTCGAGAGGGTTCAGAGGTCGACACTACTGACCCATACCGTCGTAGCAACAACAACGGCAACCGAAGACGATATAATCCTGGATCTCTGCGGACGTGAGGGCTTCGCCTGCTTCAGGGGCCATCCTACCGATCTCCTCGACAGACATTATCGTGCGGGGCTTGCCTTCGGAGCGGACGTTGTCGTGAAAATACCATCTGATTGCCCGCTCATCGATCCGGCGATCATTGATCGCGTCATTGCTTTTTATAAAGTGAACTGTGGTTCATTCGATTTTGTGAGCAATCTTCATCCGCCTTCCTACCCTGATGGAAATGACATCGAGGTCATTCCTATGCAGGTGCTTGAGGCAGCATGGGAGGCTGCTGAAAAGACCTTCGAGCGGGAGCATACCACGCCTTTCATCTGGGACAATCCGGACCGGTTTCGCATAGGAAATGTCACCTGGGAGACCGGTCTCGACTATTCGATGAGCCATCGATGGGTGCTCGATTATTGGGAGGATTATCAATTCATAAAAAGAGTGTACGAAGAACTTTACTCTGAGAATCCTACTTTCCGCATGGAAGACATCCTTCATCTTCTCACAGAAAAGCTGCACATCGGGGAGATAAACAAAAGACATGTCGGCGTGAACTGGTACAGACACCACATCAACGAACTAAAAACAATAGGGCACGAACAATCGGCCCGGAAGCCCGTTCTATGACGCAGGGACTGACTCATCGGGAAGAGGTTCAGCTCAAGAAGTTATCCATAAAGGTCCGCGAAAGCATACTCCGAATGTCGGCCAGGGGAGGCTGTTTTGTCGGTTCCGCCTTTTCGTGTGCTGATATCCTGGTCTTTCTCTACACTCGTTTTTTGAATATCTCAAAAGAAACGCTCTATGAAGATAATCGCGACTACCTTTTCCTCTCGAAAGGCCACGCAGTGCCTGCTCTCTATGCAGTCTTTGCAGAACTCGGCTTTCTGGAACCGGCCCGGCTTGATTCTCACCTCAAAACGGAAGACGCAATCTACTGGCATCCGAACGCCTCAATCCCCGGGATCGAATTCCACTCGGGCTCACTCGGCCATGTCCTCCCGGTGGCTGCCGGAGTTGCGCTGGACTGCTCGATAAAAGGACTTTCAAACAGGGTCGTTGTTATTCTTGGCGACGGGGAACTGAATGAAGGGTCGATATGGGAATCTCTCCTCGTGGCCTCCAGCCAAAGGCTGGAGAATCTCCTTATCGTTGTCGACAGAAACCGGTTTCAGGCCAATTGCATGACCGAAGATCTGGTACCCCTTGAGCCGCTTGGAGCGAAATTCACCGCCTTTGGAACATCGGTGAAAACGGTCAACGGCCATGATTTCTCCGACCTCGCAAGGGTCTTTCGGGACCTCCCGTTAGAAAAAGGAAAGCCTTCCGTTGTGATAGCAGAGACGGTGAGGGGTAAGGGTCTCCCGGAACTGGAAGGACGTGCAGAGAAATGGTTTTGCAATTGTTCTCCCGAAGAAGTGGAGAGGATGGTAATAAAGCTTCATGAATAAGACTATGCAGGGGAAAAGCTACGCGGAATGTCTCAGAGATATAACCCTTGGAGACGATCGACTCGTGGTACTCACTGCCGAGAACAGGGCTGCCATCCGCACAATAACGGACTGCTTCGAGGGCCGGTTCATAGATGTCGGCATCGCAGAACAGGCGATGATCGGCATGGCTGCCGGACTGGCGTTGCGGGGCAGAATCCCGGTGCTCCACGCACTTGCTACTTTTCTTACTATGCGGGGGTTCGAGTTCATCAGAACCGACGTAGGCATTTCAGGGCTTCCCGTAAAGTTCGTAGGAGGAGTTCCCGGATTCTTATCGACCGCAAATGGCCCAACGCATCAGGCGCTCGAAGATATTGCGCTAATGCGGTTAATCCCCCCCATGCAGATATTCTGCCCTTCAGATGAAGCGGATATGGTGATAGGACTCAGAACAATGCTCGAAAGCCCTGCCCCCTGCTATATACGTTACAACGACCTTCAGCCCGCAACCGATCACGACTCCTGCTTTCAGATCGGAAAGGCTGAAGTTATCTCTACGGGAACGGACGTGATGATCAGCACCTACGGGATGCTTCTCAAAGAGGCGCTCCTGGCAGGAGAACTTCTTGAGATGCGCGGGATATCGGCAGGGGTCGTGAACATGCGGACGCTAAAGCCTGTCGATGAGGAAGTCATCCTGCATGCAGCGGCCGGGGGTTCTCTGCTGGTGGCCCTCGAAGACCATTTCCACATCGGCGGACTTTATTCAATTATATGCGAACTTCTCACAAGGAACAGCGTCGCTGGAAAAGTGCTGCCCTTAAACTTGAAAGACAGATGGTTCAAGCCGGCCGCACTTCCCGACATACTTCTCTCTGAACGGTTCACAGGCGAGTACATCGCCGAATCTATTTTCAAGGAGCTTGAGAAAAATGCCCAATAAGCTTGATCTTAGCCAACCATTTCCTGAGATTACGAAATCTGACGAACTCTACGGCCGGGCAGTCGGCCTGATACCGGGCGTCACGCAAACGCTTGCGAAGGGCCCCGGGCAGTATGTGAGGGGAGTAGCTCCCAAGTACTTGGTAAAGGGAAAAGGCAGCCACGTTTGGGACGCAGACGGGAATGAATTCCTGGATCTCACGATGGCGGTCGGTCCTCTGTCCCTGGGATACTGCTACGAAAAGGTGGATAACGCAATCCGGGCGCAACTTGAAGAAGGGATAACCTTCTCGATGATGCATCCGCTGGAAGTCGAAGTTGCAGAACTTATCAGCCAGATGATTCCGAATGCAGAATGCGTTCGCTTCAGCAAGACCGGAGCGGACGTAACGTCTGCCGCAATCAGGCTGGCCAGGGCATACACAGGAAAGAACAAGATCCTCTGTTGCGGGTACCACGGCTGGCATGACTGGTACATTGGGATAACGGACAGAAATAACGGTGTCCCTCAATGCGTTCAGGATATGACACATACATTTACCTATAACGACATGAGCTCGGTATTCGATTCGATCGATGACGATACGGCCTGCGTGATACTTGAGCCTATGGTGTTCGAGGAGCCCCGCAATAATTTCCTGCACGAGCTGAGCTGTGCATGCAGCGCCACCGGTACGGTCCTTATATTCGATGAGATGTGGACCGGCTTCAGGCTGGCAAACGGCGGGGCACAGGAGTATTTTTCGATCTTGGCCGATCTGTCCTGCTACTCAAAGGCCCTGGCCAACGGAATGCCGCTCTCGGTGCTTGCGGGGAAGAGGGAGATCATGGAACTCCTTGAAAAGGATGTCTTCTTTTTCACAACCTTTGGAGGCGAGGCGCTTTCTCTTGCCGCTGCCTGCGCGACCCTCACCGAGATAAGGGACAGGAATGTTCCAGCCTACCTGACTCGTCAGGGCGAGAGGCTCAGGGCAGGCTACAACGAACGTGCGGAAGCATTGGGCATGGACTATACGCGATGCAAGGGACATCCCTCCCGGACTATTATTACCTTTGATGCTGCAGCAGCAGACCCCCTCGCTATGAAGTCTCTTATGCAGCAAGAGATGATCAAACGGGGAGTACTTTGGTCAGGATTCCATAATCTCTGTCTCAGCCATTCCGATCAGGATATCAACTACGCTCTTGATGTATATGAAGCTGTGCTTCCCATTGTCCATCAGGCGGTACGGGAACAGCGTGTGAAAGAATGTCTTCGCGGAGTTGCCGTAGAGCCGGTCTTCCGAAAGACAGGAAATTTCGATATGAAGCCGGTGAGGAGGCGTTTATGAACAATGAAATAACAGAGCTTTTTAGTCTGGAAGAGTGCGTTACTGTCGTAACTGGCGCCCTCGGCCTTCTCGGTCAGGAGCATTGCCGCTGTCTTGCAAAAGCCGGTGCGCATGTCATAGCGGCCGATCTCTCAGAAGGACGTTGCAAAGAATTGGCGGCCGGTCTCCCGACGCGCTCGCTGGGCCATTTTCTCGATGTAACTGATCCTGACTCCGTGCAATGGCTTCTCGATGCGGTTATGAAGGAATTCGGCCGTGTCGATGTACTTGTGAACAACGCAGGGCTGAATGATATGGTCGAAGAGCCCCTGTTCGCCCTTGAGGAATCTATGTTTGAGAATTATCCGCTTCAGATGTGGAAAAAATTCATGGACGTGAATGTCTCAGGCGTCTTCCTCTGCTCACAGGTATTTGGAAGCCAGATGGTGCGGCAGGGGAAAGGGAGTATCATCAATATCGCATCCACCTATGGCATTGTGGCGCCAGACCAGTCACTGTACCGCACCCCAACGGGGGAGCAGACATTCTTCAAATCCCCTGCCTATCCAACCAGCAAGGGCGCTGTCATCGCCTTTACCCGCTATCTTGCCGCCTACTGGGGGTCAGTCGGCGTTCGGGTAAACGCCCTCTCGCCGGGAGGAGTGCAAAACGGACAGGATACTTTTTTTATTAAACAGTATTCCTGTAAGACGCCGCTGGGCAGGATGGCCAACCCGAACGATTACCGGGGGGCACTCATCTTCCTCGCAAGCGACGCATCCAGCTACATTACCGGAGAGAACCTCGTGGCAGATGGCGGATGGACCATTATATGAGTGTTGAGCTAAGGGAAAAAGCGGTGAGGATCAAGCTGCTCCTCACCGACATTGACGGTGTCTGGACCGACACGGGGGTCTATTATTCAGAACGAGGCGAGGAGATGAAGCGATTTTCGTTGAGAGACGGGATGGGTGTGCAGCGGCTGCGGGAACTCGCGAGTATCGAGACCGGGATTGTCACCGGCGAAAACTCTGGCGCAGTAATAAAGAGAGCAGAGAAACTCGGCATTGTGGAAACTCACCTTCAGGTGCAAAACAAGGCAGCGACTATCAGCACAATCATGAAAAGGAGGGGGCTTACTCCCGAAGAAGTGGCTTTCATAGGTGATGACACAAACGATATCGGGGCGATGCAATCGGTTGGTCTCTGCGCATGCCCTGCTGATGCAGTCCCTGAGGTGTTGCAGATCGCCCATTTCGTTTCGACGAAGAGGGGCGGTTTTGGCGCATTCCGCGATTTCGCGGAAATGATTATTTCTCATATCAATGGGGAGGTACAATGAATCGTGAAAGAAGAGTGAAACTGGAGGACAGGTTTATCGGCGACAATGAACCGGTTTATGTAATCGCTGAGATCGGCATAAACCACAATGGCTCTATGGACATTGCCCGCAAACTGATCGACGGCGCCACCTTCGCCTGCTGTAATGCAGTAAAATTTCAGAAACGCACTCCGGAGCTGTGCGTACCGAAGTCTCAGTGGCATCAGGAGAGGGACACGCCGTGGGGAAGGATGACCTATATCGAATACCGCCACAGGGTGGAGTTCACCCCTGAGCAGTACGCCCAGATCGATGCCTATTGCAGGGCAAAGGGGATAGACTGGTTTGCCTCGTGCTGGGACGAGGATTCTGTCGACGTTATTGAGCAGTTCAACCCTCCGATCTACAAGGCGCCGTCAGCCTCCTTGACCGACATCCCCCTCCTTAAGAAGATGAAGTCCACTGGTAAGCCGCTCATCATTTCTACGGGTATGTCAACAGCGTACGAGATAAAGGAGGCAGTGCGTCAACTGGGTACGGAGAAGCTCCTTATCGCACATTCCACCTCAGCGTATCCCTGCAACGTCACCGAGTTGAATCTGTTGATGATCCGGTCTCTTCGGGAGCAATATCCGGAAACACCGGTAGGATACTCCGGACACGAAGTCGGCCTGGCGCCGAGCTGGGCAGCGATAAGCCTGGGCGCTAATTTTATTGAGAGGCACGTCACGCTCGACCGGTCGATGTGGGGTACTGATCAGGCAGCTTCGGTGGAGATATTGGGAATGCATAGGCTCATAAAGGATATCAGGGATATCGAGAAAGCGATGGGCGACGGAGTAAAGAGGGTCTATCCAAGCGAAATGAGCTCAAGGGAGAAGCTTCGTAGACAATTTCTGGAAACGGAGAACTGTTTGAGATGAGAATGCACTGGATATATCTTGCTGTAGCGGGGCTTTTTGAAATAGGCTGGATATTCAGTCTGAAATTTTCTGAAGGCTTTACCAGAGCAGTCCCGCTCATTTTTTATGCTGTTTGCGGATTGGGAGCAGCCTTCTTCCTTTCGCAGTCACTAAAACATCTTCCCGTAGGATTGGCCTACGCCGTTTGGACCGGAACTGCGATTGTCGGCAGCAACGTGATTGCAATATTGTTTCTGGGCGAACCAGCAAATCTGTCTCGAATAGCTTATATTCTCATGATCATAGGAGGTGTCGCCGGCCTGCGTCTTTCGACATAAAATATGTACTCGTATCTGGTTGTGGCAACGGGAAGCGGTCTGCCGGATAGCATCGTGCAAATGTCAGAGGAAGGCAGTGATCGCCGATCTTACTCATTTTCACGGTGTACCGTCGCCATTATACATATCCCGCACTGAGGGTACATTAAGCGGCGAAAGCGGTATGTCTCGCCACTTCTCATAGAGCGATGCATTGGATGACCAAACGCTGGACAGAGAGGACCTATTAGTGCAAAAGTTCTTCTTGTGCAACCTGTGAACTGCAATTCACAAAAGAGACAGTAATGACGCTGTTCTGATCCCCCCTTGTTCTCCCATAGCCATCCGGGATTTTTTGATATGCGCAATAGTATCGTTGCTGTTTTTCAATTAATAACCGCCTTTTCACCGTAGCTTTAATAAGTGATGGTGCTGGCATCTTTCTCGGCATCTGCCAAGCCTTCCTTAGAAAGGAACTTGACTTGTTTGTTTAGCTGCTATACTATATGACATGGATAGGAAAAAAGCGAGTAAGGAAATCATGGAACTTTTCATCCGCGCTGTGAGGAAATACAATGCCCTCGAAAGAATTCCTGTCAAGTCCGATACGAGACACCACCTTTACCACTCTGAAAGGCACATGCTAGATACGATCGGGGATAACCCGGCTATGAATGTTACCGACTTCGCAAGGGCTTTGGGAGTGACTAAAGGCGCTGTTTCACAAGTGGTCAGAAAACTCGAGGACAAAGGCGTCGTAAAGAGATACAAAAGCGGGACAAATGAAAAAGAGATATTTCTGGAACTCACTGATGCCGGAATCGACATTTATTTAAAACATAAGAAGACCAATGAGGAGATAATCAGGCCCCTGATCAGGGAATTGAACAAGCATTCCGTTGACAAGGTCCAATTCTTGATAGACATGTTCGAATGGATAGATGGATTCCTGGATCAGAGCAGGAAGGAGATGACAAAAACCGTGTGAGTAACGAGGCCTTTTTTTTTGTCTTTATAGTTTATGCGCTAAACAATAAAAGGAGGATATGTGAGCATAATCGACATGCGTCCGCCGAGACTTGCAATATTGTTGACGTTGGTTGCCGCAACGTTGCATTGGACCCTTAACATATGGGCAGGGGTCTGTTTTCCATGGCTTTGGGGCGGGGTGGTTCTGGGACTTGCCGGTTTTTCATTGATGATGTGGAGTTGGGGACTATTCAAAAAAAGGGACGTCGCACTATGCCCAAAGGCCAGGACATCGCACCTTATAACGGATGGCCCTTACCGCTTCACTCGTAACCCGATGTATCTCGGGTTTGTGCTCATGCTTGCAGGACTTGCGCTCAGTATGGGCACTCCACCGTTTTATCTCTCTGCAATTGCGTATTTCATGATTATCAATCATGTATTCTGTCCCTATGAGGAAAGTAAACTGATAAACTCATTCGGTGCGGAATACTTGCAGTACATGAACGGAGTCCGGCGCTGGATTTGAAAAGTGGTTCCATCAGCGGCTAAGCTTTGTTCTTTTGCGGTGCCAATAAATGTGCTTTCTTCCGCTGTCGCCCATGGCCGCATCTCATTGATAGGCGGCAGGAGTAAATCGGAATAGATGACAGGTTTCGTCGGTATAAGCTTTAGCTAAGCTTGAGGCCGACAAACCGCCCCACACGCTTGAGCAGCATAATCGATTACATCTGAACAAGGAATACCTTTATAAGGTATCACGCAGCGCTGAGTTTGGTTTCCCGCTCAATAGTTAACCAAAGTTGCCCCGCCATAGAGCGCCGATGGCGGTCATTTTCCTTCTGCATGCCAGATGGTCACCCCTGGATCTATCTAATTCCCGTCAAAAACAACAATTGTTACCAAATTATTACAAAATTATTACAACTTTGTAGTAAGCGTACAAAGTTGTAGCAATGGACANNATGCAAATATCCTGATAAACCGTCCAGTTAGCAGCTGGCACGTTTTTGGCTCTGAAACGTGTGAGGTGATAAACATGGGTGGAGGTGATAAACATGGGTTATTTAAAAGATAAGGTCAAGGATATGGAAAGAGAAGCAATAGTCAACGCCCTAAAAGACTGCAACGGGGTGATGGCAAGGGCCGCGCGGAAACTCGGAATAAC
>DMNE01000013.1 GCA_003453735.1 Nitrospiraceae bacterium
TTCAGCGATCGCAAAACTGCTCAACGACGTATTTCTCCTAACCTGGACAAGCCGAAACGACAGAAGTTCTTAAAAGTGGAATGTCCAAAAAGCTCAACAAAAACTTTACACATAGGTCTTTGCTGACACGGCACAAAAATTTCGCAAGAATTCAGTCATGAGCTCCTGTCGAGTCTTTCAATGCCTGAGGGCTCTAAAAATAAAGATAACCCCGATCACCACCATCACAATCGCAGAACCCCGGTACAATTTGTTCCTGAGCCATTCTCCTTTCAGGGAGACGATCTGTCCGACGAGAAGCAAAGCCGGAAAGGTCCCGAGTCCGAAGAGAAAAAGCATGAGCATGCCCCGCAGAAAACCTTTGGCCTGGTTCCCTGAATCAGCGCCAGCGCCAGCAGCGGCGATAAGAGCAGTGTAGAGCAGCCCGCACGGTAAGAATCCGAGCACCAGTCCCATAGGAAAATATGAGCCCATCGTCCTTATGCCCGAAACAAATTTGGCAACACTCGCCAACCCCTCTGATAACCGGCTCACATTGTCCAGTCTTCTCAGAAAAGGTAGCCACCCACCGGTCGCAAGGCCCATGAGGACCATTGCAGCCCCCACCAGCGCGAGCGCCAGATTCTGATACCTTTCAAGTGATTCGATTACGCTGACAAATGAGCCTGTTAGTCCCATGATCCCGCCGAGCAAGCTGTAAGTGGTGATGCGGCCGAGGTTATAGAGCAGGTGGGGGACAATGCCCCGCACCTGCATACCCTGCGAGTAGGTGACAACAACGAGCCCACACATCCCGATACAATGGCCAAAGCCGCCCAGCAGACCGGAGAAAAAGACCATGAGGTAGACGGAATCAGTAAGTAACATTGAAGAGAAACTCCGCTGTGCCGGTACCAGGGATATTCACCTTCGCTTCCCAGAGTCTCCCGCCGCTCGGACATCTCGGTATTATGCCCTTTCCTGTATATCTTCCAGTACCATCGCCCTTGAGTAGGATCTGGTTTTTACCCATATACATGCCAGGCATCCTCAGGTCAACGCGAAGCTCTCCCTTTCCCGTCAGACCGCTTATCATTACCACGAAGCCGAGTTCTCGCATCGTTTTCACCGGTTTTGGGGTTATCTCAAAAATAACCTCATGACTGCCGACATGCTTTGAACAGGCGCCTCTGTCTACCTCGCAATCAGACCTATCCTCCGTTGCCTGTGCATCCTGAAGATCGGCGGCAGACACAAAAATGAGACAAAGAACAGCTAGATGAGACAGCCGTCTTCTCGTCTACGAACCCTCCTTTTCAGCAAAGATTCTATAATCAAAATCAATACTCTTTTCCCTCCGACTGACCTCTGCCGTAACGTCCCACTGCCCATAGAGAGGCAGGGAAACCAGGGCATGATAGAGCCCGTCTGTGCTCCCGACAGTTTCATAGCGCCTGTCATATTTGGTGGTTGATGGCCTGCTCACGATGACAGCGACCTCGACGTCCCGAAGGGGCCTTCCGTCCCTATCACGAACGGAGAGCGTCAACTCGTTATCTCCTTTCCTGAACTGCTCGTTGCTGAGGTCGACCACCCACCCTACCGCTGACTTGTCTTTCCGGGCCTTATCCCAGGCAAGACCTTTCTCATAAGGGTGCTCGACGACAATACCCTCAAAGGTACGATTGCCAACATAGATAACGGTAACTACTGATGCAATCCCAAGGAAAACAATGATCACAATTACGAATTTCATTAAGCTCACTTAGTCCTCCGGGATAACAAAGCTGGTCTCTCTCAAAACCGCAATCTTGCGCGGACCGCTCGTTTCGATGAATATGTTCACGCTTTTCACAGGACCATGGTTCCTCACAGCCTTTGCGGTAACGTAAAGTACAATCTTTCGGTCCTCTTCCGCTTTGATCTTAATGCTGTTGGGTTTTATACTCACATCTCCGTTTATGCCTTCCATCCTTACGTTCAGAGTCAGGTCTGATTTCCCTCTGTTGCTGACCGCCAAAAGGAAGGAGTTTATGATAACCCCATCGGCTGTAATCCTCGGTGGAAAGCCGTTATTCGGTAGAACCGTCACGTCAACAGGCATTCGGGTATAAAAGAGATAGACGAGGAAAAAGCAAAACAGTACGGTTACCGAACCAATCAACACAACATTCTGACGAAGTATTCTCCCCGTCTCTCCCGGCAGACCAAAGAAGTACCCGATCAACCCACCCGCCCCTCTTTTTGCCATCACCTTAGTACACGCGTCAACACATGCTGCGCAGTTGACGCAGGCTTGAGTTGCTCCATTTCGTATATCGATACCGACGGGGCAAGTTCTTACGCAGGTCATACAGTTGGTACACTCCTGTTTCCTAGCTGGATCAAAGGCAATAACAAGGGTTTTGCTGTCATAAAGGACACTCTGAAGCTTAGCATATGGGCAAACAGTTGCGCAGAATCTGTATCTGAGGGCAACGAGGTCGATGAACAGTACCCCTGAGAGAACAATCCAGAAGCCCCAGATAACGTTTCCAAGACTTCCTGCAAAAAGACGCTCAAAGAATTCATAAGGAGAAACGAAATACCAGATGAGGTCTGCCCCTACAACTACGCATACGAAAGCAGTCCCCAGAAATGGAGCGACTGTTCGGACGAGCCCCCTGGAGGAAGCCGAATCGATAGAGGAAGTGTAATCGGCCAGCACCGTCTGTGGACAGAGCCAGCCGCACCATATCCTTCCGAAGAGAAGCGTGATAAACCCAATGAAAAACGTCACAGAGATAGCTGCTACAAGGACGAGAAAGAATTCGTCCATCCAAAGAGTGACGCCAAAGAAATGCAACCTTAATGAGGGTATATCGAATCTTAGGGCACTCTCGCCCCCTATCCTCAGGAAAGGGATTCCCAAGATTACCGCCCCCTGAACTGCCCCTGTAAGACGCCTCCACCGCTGGATCCCTTTAGTCTTGATCGTCATCGTCCAACATTCGGTACTTCGGCTCCTCTACCTTCCTATGTCTTTTCTTTGAGTAAAAGAAGACGATGATGAATGCAAAAAGGACGACAAGTGCGAGACCGAATAGCGCATAACTTAATGCATTGGTGTTCATGTTATCACTCCCAGAGACCAATATATTTCGAGATACGGCGCTACCTACTCTTTCTCATCGAGAGGTAAAGGCAGAGTATGGCGACCGCCGCGGCGGTTGTAAAGCCTATCGTAGCAAGTATTGAGATATCCATGACAAACCTCCGGAATTTTCCTGAGGGTGAACTGCGCCTGGAGCGGTATCGGGAATCTTGCCCTGCTCACAGTTCACCGGTCGGGATTTACCATCACTATTTTTTTATCGACTCCTCGTACGCCTTTTGCTGGCTCCAGCCGCTGATCGAAGGGGTGTACGCGACGAAGTAGTAAATCCCCCAGAGGATGAGACCCCAGAAGAGTATCAGCCATCCGATTGGGATCTTTCTCTTTGCGTCCACGCCCTCTTCAACAAGAAACTCCTTTAATTCGTCCAGTTTTTCTTCCATAGCGCCCTCCTATTGCCCCTGCAAAGAACGAATGTATGCTACCAGAGACCATATCTTGTTCCTATCCATAGACGAGCTGAAGGAAGGCATGCCACCTTTGGCCTTTCTCCCGGCAATTTCCATGTCTGCCTTTGTCCCGTCAGCGATGATCACATAGATCGTTGCATCGCTTACGTCGCCCGCCTGATAGAGCCACACGTTGTCTACGACGCTCGGCCCGATCCCGCCCTTGCCGTCAGCTCCGTGGCAAACAGCGCAGTTAGCAGCAAAAAGCGCCTTCCCCTCCGCAATCGCTTCCGGCTTGCCAGCAAGAGGATTCTTTTCCTCAACGGCCGTAGGCACAGCCTTTGCGACGGCCTTCGCCGTAACTGCTGTCCCGATCACCTGCATGTACGCCACAAGGGCGTCCATCTCGGTCTTTCCATTTAGGCCATTGATCTCATCGGATGAATACGGAAAGTCCAGTGCTTTCATGTGTGCCTCGATCTCTTCTGGATCGAGCATATTGTTTTTCAGCCATCCATACTTAGGCATGTTGGACTTGGCGAATAAAGCCTGGGGGTTATCAAAGTGTAAGTAATGCCATGCGTCGGGATATTTTCCCCCGATCCTTGCGAGATCCGGACCCGTCCTCTTTGAGCCCCACAGGAACGGATGATCATACGCAAACTCGCCTGCCTTCGAGTATTCGCCGTAGCGCATCACCTCGGTTTTCAGGGGTCTTACTGTCTGCGTATGGCAGTAATGACATCCATCGCGCTGGTACACGTCCCTGCCGGCGAGCTGAAGTGCTGTATAGGGCTTGAGGTTCTCGAGCTTCGGATGCATCTGGTTAGTAAGCATGGGAACGAACATCGTCACGACCGTTCCGACGAGAATGACGACGACCGCGAGTATAGCGAAAAATATCGGGCTTGAGTGAAGTTTATGATGGAATTCGCTTGCCATGCCTCACCTCCTCATGCAGTCGCCGCGAGGGCTTTGCCTTTGCGGATCGTCCTATAGATGTTATAGATGAAAAAAAGCATCCCGATCGTGAAGATAACACCGCCGAGGGTCCTCATCTGCCAGAACGGATAATTCTTTACCAGTACCTCCATGAAGGTATATTTGAGACTTCCATCGGGGTTGACCGCCTTCCATAGGACGCCCTGTTGGATACCGGCAATCCACATGGTGATAGAAAAAATGAGTTGTCCTATGAGGACGAGCCAGAAATGGGTGTCAGCAACCTTGACACTGTAAATCTCTGTATTATAGATCTTGGGGATTACATAGTAGATAGACGCAGCAGTGGTCATCGTGACCCATCCCATCGTTCCCATGTGTACGTGGCCGATCACCCAGTCGGTATAATGGATTAACTGGCTTACGGTACGCAGTCCCTGTGTTGGCCCCTGTACCGTCTGCAGACCATAGAAGGTGATCCCGAGTATAAAGAACTTCGTGAGGTAGTTCGTTCTCATCTTCTCCCAGTCGCCTCCAACCGTATAATACCCGTTCACGACAGAGCCCCACGAGGGCGCTATCAAGAAGAGAGTGAAAACGATAGCGAGCGTCTGTATCCAGTCAGGAAGCGGGGTATAAACGAGGTGGTGAGCGCCGGTCCAAAGATAGGCGAAAATCAGAGACCAAAAAGCGATGATCGAGAGTCGGTGGCTATATATGGGCAGACCGGTCGCTTTGGGCAGAAAGTAATAAAACATCGCGAGTATGGGGGTCGTAAAGATAAAGCCGACGGCATTATGGCCATACCACCACTGCACATTGGCACTGTTCACCCCGGCATAGAGATGATAAGACTTGAATGGACCAGCAGGAATTGAAAGGTTGTTTACGATGTAAAGCACCGCAACGGCAATGACCGTGGCCATAATGTACCAGAGAGAGACATACATCTGCTCTTCCTTTCGCTTTATTATGGTGCCGAAGATGTTGACAGCAAAGATAACCCAGAGGATGACGACACCAATGTCCAGCGGCCATTCCAGTTCCGCATACTCCAGTGCCTGGGTCATACCTGCAAAAAGACTCACCGCAGCCAGCGCTATCACGATATTAAAAAGGTACAGGTGAACTCGTGCCAGCTTGGGGAATAGGAGCGGACGTCTCGTGAGCCTCATTGTTATGTAGTAGAATATACCGAAAATAGCGCCCACTCCGAGTCCAAATGCGAGACCGTTCGTGTGTACCACCCTCAGTCTTCCGTACGTAAAGAAGGGAGGGATATTCCATTCCGGTTTCCAGAACTGTATCGAGATCCAGAGCCCAATGAGAATACCCACGACCCCCCAGAAGATGGAGGAAACGATGAAGCCTTTTACCGTCTGATTATCGTAGGCGTAATCACTCATGATTGTGCCTCCTCCTTTGAAGAATTTACTAAAGGCCCCGGAAGGAGCCTCTTCCAAGTTTATTATATTTCACTTTCATCCCACTGTCTAGTCAGGCAGCGGACGGGCCCCAAATCATCCACCGCGACAAAGGCGCTATGCTTAATACGGTACATCAGACAATATGGGGGGCTCAATAAGAGGCCGATCCAACTAATACATAGCACCATTGGTTATCGCCCTGGCATTCAAAAATCCAAGGCATTCAACCAAGTAAATGATGTGCGCTTGTTCAAGAAGGTTATAGACATAATCATCAAACTGATGATTCCGTTCGTAATCCTCGCTCTGATAACGGGGACTGCCAAATTGTTCCTTGATTTAAGAGAGGTCTTCAAGGGTCCCGCCAGTGCAGGTGCTTTTGACACCATCGTAACGAACATTTTGTCGATGTTTGTTCTCATAAACTTCTCAGCTGAAAGAAGATTCTTTTGCAGTAAAATTTAACATCTCCTTAATTATCTTGTAACATAGCCAGTGTAGACTTATTTCGAAGGTTATGAGGCAGTCAGTCCATCTATATTCTCAAGATCACAGTCTGCAAAGGTGTCCTGCATCGCAGATAATATGACAGAATGACAGAATCGATGACGGGACTGCGGCCTTACAAAGCTTGCGGCACATAATTGACTGTGTTTCGCCACAGAATCAATAGAAAGGGGTGATCGGAATGTGTCCGAATTTCAAAGAAAATAATTGTGAGTTGGCAGGCATCGAGCCGGAAAGATTACAGTGCGTTGATAAAAACTTATGTTCGCTGGGACAGTGGGAGAGATGCAGGGTCGTCATCGCTCAATATTTCGTCTCAACCGGTATTGCCTATGACAGGGTTGCATAGGTGTCAATGGAATGACATCTTCCTGCCGCGTAGGCTGGGGCTTAAGCATTCTTCTTCGGGCATGAGACAGGTCTGCGCCACCTTCACTGCGATCTTGTCCGGGGGTCGGCTCAGTCGACCTTACCTCCCTGCCATTGGTCAGAACCTCCTAATAGGTAACAGAGATCCATCGGGACACCCCCTAGCAGACCTCCCAGCCCTATGGGGTTTGAGCGCCGGCTTCCTTGATCAAAAAATCCATCAACCTTTTGCAAGAGACTTTTTTTGAGAGACTTAAGAAGGAAAGGGTGATTTTTTCCATTTGTTTACAAAGATTTAACTTGATTGTAATAATATTGTAACAAAAGAATGATACATTGATAACGAAAGGAGGATCGGATGCATCAAACAAGAGAATTGATCTGTCAGTACCTGAAGGGTAGCCCTGATGGAGCTTTGTGCGGTGTTGTTGACAACTTGATCAGATGCATGGAAGATGCTGACATCCGAGTCTGTATGAGCAGACACCATGAGGCATGTTCATACTATGTCTTCTCTTTGCGGAGGACTGTAGCCGAGGCTATGGAACCTGATATAGCAGCGGGCAATTTATAATCGTAATGGAGACAATGCCTCATGAGAGCAAACAAGTACCAACAAGAGTCGGGAAACAAGGGGATGATAACAAATGTCCCTCGTGTGATAGTAGTGCAATTTACAAATATGGAAAGGTCCGGACAGGGAAGCAGAGGTATCTCTGTATTGTATGCGGGAGACAGTTTACCGATGGTTCTAAGAAGGCGACTGTGAAAGGCAAACCGGTTTGTCCAGAATGCGGAAGGCTTATGAACCTGTATAAGATAGACGGTGACGTTGTCCGCTTTCGCTGTTCAGGGTATCCGGAATGTAGAACATTTAAAAAATATAGAATGAAGGAGGAATGAGATGAGTTATTACATGCATAGCGTTCCGGGGAGATTAAGGGTAAAGAGTCCGGCAGTCAAGAGGAATGATGATGCTGCAGGGGAAATCAGAAAAACGTTGAGTACGATGAACGGTATTGCTACCGTTGACATTAATGTAGTGACTGGCAGCATTCTCATTAACTATAACCCCAAGACCATACACTATAACGACATTGTCAGCCTGCTCGAGAGAAAAGGGTATTTTGATACATCAAGGGCGTTAACAAATGATCAGTTTATTCACAGGGCTGCTTCTCAAGCAGGTAACATTGTCGGAAAAGCTATCTTCGGCACTTTTGTCGAAAAGGCCCTAGAGGGATCGGCACTCTCACTGATAACTTTTTTGATATAGCTCAATTATCCGTCCGCGCACTCCTTCCCTAAGCCTTACGATGTTTTATTCCCCTTTTACTATCAATAGAAGTCTCTAATCAAGTATCATTCGTCATAGTATTCTAGAAATTCCAAGACAAACAGTCTGTTCTAATGCTTGTTAGAAGATTGGGAGATATCAACAACCCTGAAATCACGTAACCTCTGAATGACAGAACATCGGACTTCTCATCTCGATCAAAATAGCCGGTGGATAAAGTTGGACTCACAACAGATCATTCTAAAGTGGGATGTTGCATGGAATATTATATTAACTATGAGCCTGGCAGATTAAGAATTCAGACACCAACAACTAATGAAAATCCGGAAAGAGCTGAAGAGTTTGGATAGTTTGTGAAGGGATTGCTGGAATGACTGCGGTGGAGACCCATCTTGTTACGGGAAGCGCGATAACACACCTTGCTGAAAAGAAGATCAATTGCGAACAGATCACTGGAATTATCGAGAAATGCGGATCTCACTCTCTTTCGAAAGCAAAGACCTGCGATGAAATTATAACGAACACAACAAGGAAAGCCATTGAAGTGGCGGAGAAAGGGATAATCGATTCCACGGGGTGGCAGAATGATACTCTTCCGGGGATTAAGATGCTATATCTCTTATTTTCGCCGCCTCCGGCTTTCGTTATTTGCGGTTTCCCGGGGTTGAAGAACCGCCTTATTTTCCATAGTCTCCTTCTTTCTCTTGTTGCTCTTTGCCGGTGTTACGTTTATTTCGTCAGATTCAGACAGGCCCTCTTTATACTTCTTGATCCCCTCACCGATCCCCCTGGTAATCTCGTAAAGTCTTCTTTTGCCAAAGATGACAAGGACTATTACCAAAATTACGATCAAATCCTGCGTGCCCAACATATCAATCCTCCTCTCCTTTTCATCATTCTTTGTTGTTCTGTGATTGTCAGCAGTCAGTTACTCATTCATTAGTATAGAATATTTTGCCTATGCCCTTTCGCCTCTACCCTAGATGCGATATTGCATGAGCTTTCAGACTTTGCATCTACTCATCAATCCCGAGAATTAATAATTTTTTAACATTCTTCAAATATATTATCGAAAAGATCTCAACAGAGACCGATGTTTTTCCTCCCGCCACACCAGGACCCATGACCTCACTCAGGCCGTAATTATCAGGCGGCTCTATTCGTAATGGAGTAACTTTATAGACGGTATCCTCTCTTTTTTGCAAGTATTTCCGTCCGCACCTTTGCGGCAACGGAAGAGTCTGAAACTGCCAGCAGGGTAAGTCTTCACTGTTCTTTCCAAAAGCATACATCTTATTTTGGAAGTCTTCTCATGGGCATGCCACAGGAAGGAAGTTTGCATCCGTGTCACGGGGTAAAGGCGGATTCGCTCCCTGCTAGCTGACAGTTTCCTTCGCAAGGTGGAAACTGTCAATGGTCAAATCCGTCGCAACGATAAGTACCGGAAATAACGCTCACCGGAAGGGAACTGATGGGCTATAGAGTATCTTTTTTGATACTGAGTTTCGACTATACTATGAGCCAACGTGGTTGAATTGATTGCAAGAGTAAAGGTCCCGGTCGCACGTTGCGCTCCCGGACCCTCTTCGCGCACGGGGCATTAGACCCCGCGCTTGACCANNAGCTGCGGGGTATCTTATGAATGAGGCTTTTCGAGAGAAACATAGACATAACGGGTCGAGGACAATTCTCTTGATCTCCTGATCTCTTGACATCCTGCTCTCTTGAGGATCAAGCACAACAGATAACGAGCCGGCTGAAAAAGTCCTTTACCGATAAATATCTATCTTTAGAGTATCTGCAACCAGAACGGACAGTGCCATAGCTAGTTCCTCTATATCGTCAATGCCCGAGGCTCTTCTCTTACTCAGTGCATTGAAAACAGTTGAATAAATGTTATCGAATGTTTCTGTGTGACTGCGATGCGTCGTACATGCTGGACACTGAACCATAATACATCACCTCTTTTTTCAAATAATACCATATTTCCTACGCCTCAAAATCTTGAATGTCTGGAATCCCCTTCAATATCTACAACTGGAAGTGAAGTCGCTAAATTGGTACCCGAATCGATGCAGGGAGAACCGGACTTAAGATGAAAGTCACCCATGGATAGATTGTCGAATAAAAGACCTACCGCTTGAGCTGGCCAGTGTCATAAAGAGCCTCAATGTCTAAGGCGGGCACCGTAATTGAGACATAAACGAGTCTCTCCGGTCCTTCATTTTCGGCAGCGTGCTCCACGTTCGAAGGGATATAGAGAAGATCACCTGCCTGTACGTCGGCAATGTCAGGGCCGACTTTTATAAGGCCGCGTCCACCGACAATGATGTAGGCTTGTTCCGGTGCATGATGGTGAGTTTGCTGTTGCGAGCCCAGCTCAACCTCTACCCACGCAATTGCCAGGTTATCGGTCGAAGTGCCACCTGACCGCAGGAGTATGTGCGATACTAAGCCCGGGCGAATTCGCTTTGGTGATTCTGAAAGACTTCTCTTGAACATTGCCGCCTCCTCTATCAGTCAACACATAAAGTATCAGCCCGAGGGCGATTATTTCGAGTCGACCAATCAGCGCGAGGGCTTCATCCCTGGCATTCATGACAACTCCGAAAGATGGTTAGACTCTGCTATCGAAAAGGTGCG
>DMNE01000043.1 GCA_003453735.1 Nitrospiraceae bacterium
TGCCACCTGGTGGATCAGACAGGCTATCACGCGGGCGCTTGCTGACCAGTCGCGGACGATACGGATACCGGTGCACATGGTTGAGGTGATCAGCCGTATCACCAAGGCCACGAGGGAGCTTGTGCAGGAACTGGGACACGAACCCTCTCCCGAGGATATAGCAGCGAGGGTAAATATGCCTGTTGAGAAGGTCAGGGCCATACAGAAGATATCAAAGGAACCCGTGTCTCTGGAAACCCCTATCGGCGAGGAAGAGGAAAGCCATCTGAGAGACTTTATCGAGGACAAGGCAACCCTTTCCCCCCTTGATATAGCGATTAATGACGATTTGCAGACCCAGATTGATAAAGTGCTCTGTACCCTCAATCCCAAGGAGGCTAAAATCATCAGGAGAAGGTTTGGCATCGGTGAGGATGCGCCGCACACCCTTGAAGAACTGGGTCAGGAATTCGACGTCACCCGGGAAAGGATACGGCAGATAGAGGTCAAGGCCCTCAGAAAACTGAAACACCCTTCACGCAGCAGGTGGTTGAGGACATTTATTGAAAGCCCTTGACCATCGGCAAGATAACCATTTAGAATACAGACCGCCATACTGTTTGCATGTTCACGTGAAGATCCATTTCGGGCCCATAGCTCAGCTGGTAGAGCTACCGGCTCATAACCGGTTGGTCCCAGGTTCGAGTCCTGGTGGGCCCACTAGCAAGGAGCGGAGGTTATGTGAAGGAACAACTGAGATTTCTCAATGCGCTTCAGGAAATAGATTCTGCCATTGCAAAGAAGATCGAACTCATCGAATCAATACCCAAGAAGATTTCATCTATTGAACACCGCTTAAAGGATGCCCTGCTACTGTACGATAAAGAAAAACAGAAATATGAAGCTCTTGAGAAGAAGAAAAAGGACAAAGAGCGGTCTCTCGATGATGTCAGCGAACGGATCAAGAAACTAAAGGTCCGCACGTCTGAAATAAAAAATAATAAGGAATATCAGGCCCACCTGAAAGAAATAGCATCGGTACAGAAAGAGCAGTCTGCGTTAGAAGACGAGATCTTGCTGTCGATGGAATCCAGCGATGCCGCAATGAAGGATCTGAAGAGGGTAGAGAATAAGGTTCACGCTGAAAAGGAGACGCTGGAGGAATATAAGAAAAAACTCGCTGGAGAGATTGTGGTGGCGGAAAAGGAGCTTGCCGAGTTGAGGCTCAGGAGGGCTGAGAGTGTAAAACATATCGACAACGATGCGTATGAATTGTATCTGAAGATGCTCGAATCAAAAGGGGGACTGGCCGTTGTGGAAGCGAGAGACGAGATATGCCTGGGCTGTAATATGAGTATTCCCCCCCAGCTTTTTGTCGAGCTGAAGAAAAACGAGAAGATTATGCAGTGTCCTCAGTGCGGCAGGATACTGTTCTGGCGGGGAGACGGGGACGCCGGGGAGTCGTAGGTAGCACGACGGCGGCAGAGGGAGCATTTGCCTTCCGAGGCCTTCCGAGAAGCCTCTTGACTTTCTTTAAAGGTCTCATTATAATCTCATAAGAAAAACTAATAATGGAAGATCACAAACTAAAGGTTTTCTGTACTGTCGCGGAGACGAGGAGTTTCTCAAAGGCATCAGAGATTATTCATCTTACCCAGCCCGCTGTTAGTCTTCAGATACAAGCGCTCGAGGAGCTCTATGAAACGAAGCTGTTCGACCGGGCGTCAAACAATGTCATTCTCACGCCTGCCGGAGAGATCCTCTATAAATATGCAAAAGAGATCCTTTCTCTCTATGCTTCCGCTTCGAAGAATATCGGAGAGCTGACCGGCCTCGTTAAGGGGAGCATCTGTGTCGGTGCAAGCACCACGATAGGAAACTATTTACTGCCCTCTGTCATCGCCGACTTCAAGAAAAATCATCCGAAGATAAGGGTTCACCTGCTCGTCGGCAATACGAAGAGGATAGTAGAGCTTTTAAACTCAGGGAATGTGGATATCGGCCTTGTCGAAGGTGATGTGACAAAACAGAAACTCATAGCGGAAAAACTCATCCGAGACGAACTCGTAGTGGTCATCTCCCCTCTGCATCCCTGGTCACACAAAAAGGAAGTCTCTATCTTTGACCTTACGAAGGAGCCGTTCATTTTGAGGGAAGAGGGTTCAGGAACGAGACAGATTATAGAAAAGTATCTGAACAAGCACGGGATAAGCACCCATGACATGAAGGTGACGTTGGTGCTCGGAAGCACCGAGGCGATAAAAGAGGCGGTGGAGAGCGGTATCGGAATATCGATCGTTTCCCGGTGGGCTGCCAGGAAAGAGAGTAAATATGAGAGTCTCAAACTGCTGAGCATCAAGGAGGAGAAAATGTTCAGGGAGTTTATCTTGATATTCCACAAGAACGCCATAGCTTCCCATGCCGTGGATGAATTCCTCGCCTATCTAAAGCGATACCCCTTCGATAAACTCATATCCTAGGACGGACAGTCTTTTCCCCTGCCCCGGATTATTTATAAGTCTCTCGATTAGAGGAATTTGACTGGATACCAAGGGAATTGAACAAACAGAGGTGTCGAATTCTCCATCCTGGGCATGGTGAGCATGTCACTATCCTGTTCAATTTCAACCTCATAATCTTCTTTGCTTTTGCTTCTTTATTGTCGAAATCGTCCATGAGTGCGACGAGTAAGGAGGCAGCCTTTGTGAGGTTCGATGCTGCTTTATCGAATATCTCGAAAAAATCTATTTCCTTCGGGAAAAGCCTCCTATCGACGATTGAGCCATTCGATACCGACGATAAAGTCAAATCAACGGGAAATGGTATAATTTTACCCATGTATGTCTATGTGAATAATCGACCAGTTCCCAAGGCTGAGGCGGTTGTCTCGGTTTTTGACCATGGTTTTCTCTATGGTGACGGCGTTTACGAGACCTTGAGGGTGTACGACAGAGTTGTTTTTATGCTTGATGAGCATCTTGGGCGGCTGTACCGCTCTGCTTCTCTGATAAGGCTCACCATGCCCAAGAATTTCGATCAGATCAAGGCTGCGCTCTACGAGACCCTGGATGTGAATTCCCTGGAAAACGCTTATGTGCGAATAACGATCTCCAGAGGCCATGGACCCATAGGACTAGATCCCGATCTCTGCAAGGAGCCGACGTTTGTGATCATTGCAGAGGACATGAAGGATTATCCGCAGAGCTATTATGAGAAAGGGATCAAAACAGTTATTGCTCAGACAAAGAGGAACCTGAAGGATGCCCTCAATCCCCAGATAAAATCCCTGAATTTTCTCAATAACATCCTCGCAAAGATAGAGGCAAAGGAGAAAGAGGCTTATGAGTCCATCATGGTGAATGCCTCAGAACATATCGCTGAAGGGACAATAAGCAATATATTCTTTTACAGGGACGATATTCTCTGTACGCCGTCCATAGCGTGTGGCATTCTCGATGGTATCACGAGAAGGCTGATTTTGGACTTGGCAGTGAGGGAAGGATTGACGGTCAGAGAGGGTGAGTTCACGCGGAACGATCTCTTTGCAGCAGATGAGGTATTCTTAACGAACACAACGATGGAGGTTATGCCTGTGTGTAAGGTTGATGCAGTGAGGTACGGCGTAGGGAGCGTGGCAAAGCTCTTGCGGAAGGTTTATCGGGACGAGGTGAGAACGTATGTGGAGTCGATCAAAGGCAGTGGACCATCATTGTTGGGGATATGAATAAACCCGCTCATCTTTGGAGTACAATGAGGCCTCTGAGCCATCGCCTTTTTTCAATAAACGCATGCTCGTCTGCATCACCTGCTCTACCAAATCAAGTGGTCCCGCGTCAACAGAAAGGGCCGGAAACCACGGAGAAAGTTTTTCCAAATGTCTATGGCACATCATGGATGGCTAGATGAACAAGCCTGATATAGCAAAACTCATTGATCACAGTCTCTTGAGGCCCGATGCGACCACTGATCAAATACAGAAGCTCTGTGACGAGGCAATGCAGTATGGGTTCTTCTCAGTATGCGTGAATCCCTTTTATATTCCTGCTGTCAGGGGCATGCTGAGGGGCAGCGCCGTTAAGGTATCGTCTGTTATCGGCTTTCCCTTTGGCATGACCGCCACTCAGGTAAAGGTATTTGAGGCGATCGAGGCTTCCCTTGCTGGCGCAGATGAAATCGATATTGTTATGAATATAGGGGAGGCGCGGTCCGGTCATTGGGATACCGTTCGGAAAGATATCTCTGACGTAATCTTTGCCACACGGGGGGTTATCCGTAAAATAATCATCGAGACCTGTTATCTCACGACGCACGAAAAGCGAAAGGCATCAGAGGTTATCCTGGATGCAGGGGCAGAATTTATCAAGACTTCAACCGGGTTTGGTGCGGGCGGTGCTGAGAGTGAGGATATCAGCCTCATAAAAGCGGTTGTAGGAAACAGATGTGGAATCAAGGCAGCGGGTGGCATAAAAACCCTCTCTCAAGTCAAACGGCTGATCGATGCAGGGGCGACGAGGATAGGAACATCACACGGGGTGAAAATAGTGACGATGGACGAGGGATAAGCTAGCGGAGCATTGTTGGCTTTTCGTTCCTATGGCGCCTTTCTTTCTGTCCTACTCCGGTATCGCATTGAAAAGGTAGACCGCAGCGCCGCCGAATACCGCCGGAACAAGCCATGCAGCGAAAATCGGGGGCAGAATCCCCGTATATCCCAGGGAAAGGGAAGCGGTATACCCTAACCAGTAAAACAAGCTTATAGAGATACCGATCGCTGTGGTGACAAGACCGCTTTTTATTTCTCCTCTGGTTGCCAGAGATATCCCGACGACAAGCATTATGATATTGATCAGGGGATAGGACAGCCGGGAGTGGATATCGATAATGAGTTTGATATTTTTGATGCCGGCCTCCTTTAATCTTTTCGTATAGGCGTATAGCTCTCGAACATTCATCTCTTCAGGTTTTTGCATGCCTTTCCCGATGATATCAGGGGAATCAATGATACCCGACTGGATCTCCCTGAACTTTGTTACCTTGCCGGTCTTTATGTCATAGTCGGTAACTTCCCGGAGATACCAGGCGCCACCCTGCTTCTGGGAAGTCCCGGGGCCTTCCCTTTGAGCTGCCTTTTCTGCCCCCCATGCGGGCTGCCATACGCCGGACGCAGCCTCGATCCTCTCTGTGAGCATATCATCCTGTATCTTCATTATGCTGATGCCCTGGATAATGCCCCTATCAGGCAGATACAGGTCTATCTTGACGATGTAGTCTTTAGCCCTCAACCAAGCTGTCCCTTCTTTCACCGTAAGAAGATTCTCTTTCTTTGTGATTGTATCAC
This sequence comes from Nitrospiraceae bacterium, assembly GCA_003453735.1. Classification (GTDB taxonomy): domain Bacteria; phylum Nitrospirota; class Thermodesulfovibrionia; order Thermodesulfovibrionales; family UBA9159; genus UBA9159. The sequence continues at coordinate 5,318 of DMNE01000043.1, forward strand.
TGAGACGGTGTGCACGTTTTGAGAAGTCCGGTGCAATAAATTCACTGGTCAGAAAGCCGGCAATGCAGAGGAATACCCCTGTATATAAGAAGGGGACTAAGAGACCCTTCATACTTCCGCCTGATGTCTTAATCGCTATAGTCTCTTTCCTCTTGCCTGCCTGTCCGAAGACAAACAGGCTGCTCATGAGGGCCGCAACCGGCATAAGATAAACCAGGAATCTGGGGATGTTCAGTGCTGCGTAGAGGAGTAAGAGGGCGAGGGAAGGACTGAACTTGATGAAGTCATCCATCTTGTCAATAAGGTCTATGAGGCTTGATATGAGGCCGAGCCCCAACGCTATAATGGCGAAGAGTTTGAAAAATTCTTTCAGATAGTGTCTCTGAATAATCGTCATCATCGTAATCCAGCCTTTCTGAATGCCCACAGAGAAGCTATGCCGAGTATGACAACGGGCGTCCACGCACCGACATAGTGGGGAACCTTGCCTGAACGGGCCATATTTTCACCATATACCAGGATGATGTAAAAGGCGGTGAAGATAGCGAGTCCTATGGTGAGCCCTCCGAGTCTTCCCGATTTCCCTGATATCAATGCCAGCGGAGGACCGAGAAACATGAGGAACAGACAGAGAAACGGAAGGGAGAGTCGTCGATGGAATTCAAGGAAAAATGGTATCTGTTCCTGGCCCGCCCTCTTGTTTGCCTCCCTAAGGAGTTCAAGCGGAGTCAACTCGCTATTTTTTCTCGAGGGGCCATCAATGATTAGGTTCAAAGAAAGGTTGTAGCCGTCGAAGAAGAGCTCTGTTGAGCCCTCTGCTGTCCCGATGTGGATAAAGCCGTTCTTCAGATAAAGGGAGAGGTCGGCGTTTTTGTCGGTGTATATGTGGCCTTCCTTAGCTGTCAGAACCTTCGGCTCTTTCTTGTTCCTGTTGTCATAGATGAATATCCCATGCATCGTGTCGGGCGCAGGCTTGTCCCTGACGAGGATGACGAGGTCCTTGAAGGAGGTATTGAATATCCCGGCTTCTATTGCCATGGGAGCCCTCTGCATAATGATTCTTGATATCGAATCCCTGAGTTCGATCGCCGCCAAAGGGCTGAGCGAAAAACTCACCAGTAATCCGCAAAGGAAACAGCCTACACCCAGGATGAATACCGGTCGAGCAATATCCCTGAATGGCATCCCGGCTGCCTTGAGGGCAGTGAATTCACTATCTGCATTTAGCCTGCCATAAGTCAGAAGGACAGAGAGGAGCAAGGACATCGGGATCGTGAGCAGCATGAGTTGGGGCTGGATATAGAAGATGATCTTTGCCATATCCTGAACGGACGCACCGACCCCGGACAGAAGCCTGCTTAATCGTAAGACCTTCTCCATGAGGAGAAAGAAATTCAGGGATACGAGGCTGAGCAGAAAAGTAACCCCTAACTCTTTGAGGATCGCCTTATGGATGGTCTTGAGCACCAGGTAGGAGCGACGAATCGGTAATACGCTCATTTATTGTAATGCCGCGCTTTTCCTAATTATTATTTCATGATGAGCAGCTATGGCGCACCTCCGTCTTATTCTGTCTTGCCGGTAATCTTTGAAATACTCTGTCGCAATAAAGGGCACTTACTTGGAAATTATTCTTTGGTAGCAGGGAGAATTCCGGATATTCTTATAGGTCTTCGACGTCTTTATATAAGACCAGTTGTTATACCCTTTTTCCAGTGCCATCTTTAACCACCTGCAGGCCTCAAGCGGCTCGTTCCTCATTGAATAGAGTTCGGCCATGCTGTTCAGTGCATAAATATTGTTCGGGCTGAGTTCGAGCGACTTTCTGATGTCTTTTTCAGCTTCTGCATATCTTTCCATCAGGATAAAGGTAAACCCTCGGTTGTTATAGGCCATGCTGTTTCCCGGGTCCAACTCTATCGCCTTGTCGAGATCTGCGATCGAAAGCTTCAATTTTCCCATCTCCTGATAGGCATTACCCCTATTGATGTAAGCCTGAGCGAATGACGGGTTTAACTCCGTAGCCTTGTTGAAGTCTGCAATCGAGAGGTCGTACTGGCCTCTTTTCTGATAGGCTATAGCCCTGTTATTGTAAGCGCAGTAGTTTTCCGGATGCGACTCTATTATCTCGCTGTACTTGGCGATGTCAAAATCAAATTTCCATATTTTCCGCATAATGAAAGTAATTCTACCCTGTTGGTGCATGATTTTACAACACAGTCGAAACTGGAGAAGCTGTCTTTTCTATCACACTCTGTTGCAAAATGAGCACAGGTTCTCCTCCCCTTTCTTCCTGAAAACCATTTATTATCAAGAAGTTAATAATGGCATGTTAATTGCTTTTAGGAAAAGCAGGTACTGTTTTTTTCTTGACAAAGCACAGATGAAATGATATAACTTTGACATCAAAAGTTTCAGAGGCTGCCCACCACAAATTCGCTTCAGCCCATAGAACCGGAATAAGGGGCAGGGAAAGGAGGAGGAGAGCAGGGAATAAAAAGAAGAGATTTCAATCGTAGGTGAGAGCAAATCCGTCTTTGACGGGCAAATACTGAACTAACCAGAGGAGGTTAGGAAGTGAAAAATTATTTAGCATTGCTTTTAGCTGTATTTCTTGTGCTTGGCTTTGCGGCCAGCGCCTTCGCCATCCACGCCGAGATCCCTGCGGAGACTACGGCTGTCGTGTCACCGGGTGGCACCCAGATCACCATTGGCGGTGAGGTCAGGGTGAGGGGTGATTTCGAGCAGTCCACAGCGGACTTCAATAGTAGCATAGCCGACCACCCTCATTACTATGATGAGAGGGTAAGGCTCTCTGTCGATGCCAAAGTGACGCCGAATACCGAGGCAATGATCCAGCTCGAATCTACCAACGAGAATACTGCAAGCGCCTCTGCCGACCTCAATATCTGGGGCAATTACAATGCAGGAGGGTCAGTGACGAGTAATTTTCCTGTTGGTACTCCCGCTCTTCCTGCCAATGCTGCTCCTGTTCCCGGTGCTACGCATGCCACCGGTTTATATCAAGCCGGCAACGCCCAACACGATGCTCTCAGTATCCTCCAGGCGTGGATCTTGCACTCCGGAACAGGACTTTTCGGGGTGCCCGCTGGCGTAAAGGTAGGCCATATGCCTCTCGCACTGGGTAATGGCCTGTTCTTCGATCACACGCATTTCGGCGATGATGCCGTGCTGTTCTTTGTAGACCCGGTCCAGGATTTGCACATTGTCACCTTGGACGCGAAGTTTAGGCAGGGCGCCTCTCCTTATAGTAATAATAACAATGCCGACGCCTATGTGTTCCTCATGAACTATGCTCCGAAAGACTGGAGCGCCAGCTTCGACGCCACCTACGTAAACGACCAGAATTCGTTTGGTGTGGCTTATGTGAATCCAAGTTTAGCAGAAAATAGTGTACCGATTTTGCCGAACGCTACTTTTCCGCTCCATTTCTGGAACTTCGGACTCAGGGGCAACGGCACTTTCTCTGGCTTCACATTTAAGGTAGACGGAGAGCTGCAAGCCGGTAGCGTGAAGAATGCTGCGCCCGCGTTCAACGGCTTCACCGCTGCTGGCGATGCTGACTTCAAAGGATGGGCAATCCTGGCATCGGGAAGCTACAAGCTTGATCCTGTAACGCTCACCCTAGAAGGTGCCTACGGCAGCGGTCTGAAAAAGAATAGCGGTAACGTTGACGACTTCGTCACCTCCCTCGGCGCCGACCAGCACTTCACCTATGTCTATGACTACCGCACCGTAAACGCATGCGGCATGCAGTACGGCGGTCTCTGTAACACCTGGTACGTGAAGCTCGGCGGACAGGCTGACCTTACGAAGGACGTGACCTCGTACATTAATCTTTTCTACCTCGGGGCAGTAGAGGACGCTCAAATTACATTGCCTGTTTCTGAGCTTATGACCAAAGGCACTTCCAAGGATATCGGTTTTGAAATTGACGCGAAGGTCAATTACAAGATCGATCGGAACCTCCAATATTGGGTAGAGGGCGGTTACCTCTTCGCAGGAGGCTTCTTCGATACAGCAGCAACGGCCACCCAACCAGCACATAGCGCCGATGGTGCCTGGGGAATAAGGCACGGAATCCAGCTCAACTTCTAATTACTCTTACAACGAGCGCAGAAAAAAGGCGGGTCGATTCGACCCGCCTTTTTTTACGGGTTCCGCCTATCGTTACATCCCTGATAACGCATGCACCAGGGAATCGATATCCTCAGCGGAATGAGCGGCGGTGACCGTTATCCTCAACCTCGGCTCTTTCACCGTGGGCGGCCTTATGGCCGGCACATAAATGCCCTTTTTATAGAGATACCTGGAGGCAGCCAACGTCTTATCGATATCGCCGATCCTCAGCGGAATGATCGGGGTCTCACCCACAGCAGGATATCCCCTTCCGGCAAGGGACCTGATCAGCCTGTTGCGGTTCTGCCATAATTTCTCAACGAGATACGGTCTCTTCCCGATAATTTCGAGCGACTTCAGTGAGGCTGCCACAATGCACGGCGGTAATGCTGTCGAGAATAGAAAGCTTCGTGAGCTGTTTGTAATCCACTTGATTACCTCTTTTGAGCCCGTAGCGAACCCCCCGTACGACCCAAGCGCATTTGAGAAGGTTCCCATTTGTATGATCCATGGTTTGGGCAAAATAGAGAAGTGGGCAAGGGCACCTTTCCCATCGCCGATTACGCCGGTTCCATGGGCGTCATCAATATACAGGAGAGCCTTGTGCTTCGCACAGAGGTCATGGATTTCCTTCAGTGGCGCTATATCCCCGTCCATGCTAAAGACGGTATCCGTTACAACTATATATCTGCCTTTCCCCCAACGGCAGCTTTCCGCTGATGCCTTCTCCATCAATTTACCAAGGTGGGTCGTATCTCTGTGCCGGTAAACAAGCGTCTTTGCTTTGCTTAATCTGCATCCATCGACGATGCTTGCGTGATTCAACTCGTCACTGAAGATGATATCTTCTTCTCCGGCGAGGGACGGAATGATTCCCGTGTTCGCGGCATGCCCGGAGTTGAAGATGCGTGCGGCTTCTGTACCCTTGATCTTTGCAATCGTATCCTCAAGTTTCTTATGGAGGATGCTGCCGCCCGAGAGGAGCCGGGAGGCACCGCTTCCCAGGCCGAAGTCCCGCATGGCGGCTTCGGCCGCATCGATAAGTTCAGGATGGTTTGCAAGGCCGAGGTAATCGTTGGAAGCGAAGTTGAGAAACGCTCTTCCGCCTATGGATATCTTCGCTCCCTGGGGAGAAGACCGGTCTCTTACGATACGATTGAGGTGACGGCTGTATAATTCCTTGAGCTTTCGAGAAAACATTGGTTTTATCGTAGCACAAGTTCATTAATAATTTTAATGCATCGTTCCGTTCTGTTTATATCCTCGCTAAATTGGCTATTTTCTGGCGTCTTCATAGCGTTCCAGAGGAAAAAGAGGCTCTTCTGAAGCGCGTTTTCCTTCTTGACAATGGTTTTCTTCCTGTGATAATCTGCTTAGGCTCACAATATCAGCGAGGAGAAAGCCAAATGTTAGAACTCAATGTATGGTTTTTTGTTCTACTCATAAATTTCCTTGTTCTGATCTTTATCCTCAACGGTATACTCTTTCAGCCCATGCTCCGACTTTTTCAAAAGAGAGATGATTCTATAAAAGGATCTCTGAAGATGGCCAAGGAGATGGATGTCAGGAAAGAGGAAGCGCTTCTGCTGATGAGCAGGGAACTTCAGCAGGCGCGGAACAGGGCGAAAGAGCTCTTCGAGAGTATGCGAAAAGAGGGAATGTCGAGACAGAAGGAAATGCTCAGTGCAGCGAATGAGCAGGCACACGACCTTATTGAAAAGGCAAAGGACGAATTAAAAACAGAGGCGGAAACCGCCAGGAAGACGCTGCGCGACGATGTAGAGAAATTTTCTGACGAGATCGTGAAGAAGCTGGTGGGAGTTTGAAAACATCGAATGTCAGTCAGTCTAGAATAAACAGGTCGTCACTGATGAAGCATAACGCATTTCTTCTACTTTTTCTAGGGTGTGTTCTGCAGGTTGCTTTAGCATCCATCGCCTTCGGGGCGGAACAAGCCCCTGCCGGAGGGGAGTGGAAGGAGTGGCTCTGGAAGATCCTCAATTTCGGAATCCTCGTCTTCATACTCGTTAAGTTCCTTCGTAAACCGCTTAGGGAGTTTCTCAGGAAGAGGACCGAACTCATCGAGAAGACCCTCAAAGAGGCGCAGGAAGCAAAAGAACTTGCGGAGAAGGCCCTCGCTGAAGTTGAGGGGCGACTGAAGCTGAAAGATAAGGAAATCGAGGATATCCTTGCCCAGGCCCAGCGGTCGGCTAAGACAGAACACGACCTTCTCCTACAAAACGGAGAGCAGATGAAGGAAAAGATCCTTGAGCAGGCGCGGACTAATATTGAGTATGAACTCAGGCTTGCGAAGGAGTCGATAAAGGCAGAAGCCGTCCAGATCGCCATGGAGCTTGCCGAGAAGAAACTGAAGGAGAAGCTCACGAAGGAAAACCAGTTTAAGCTCATCGAAGAGTCTGTTACCAGGCTGGAAGGTAAGAATTGAAACGCCCACAGGAAGTAAAGAGATACGCAAAGATGTTTCTGAATACTGTCGGAATCGATGCTGTACCAAAGGCACTGGATGAACTTATGGCGGTCGATGAATTGATGCAGCGCAGCAGGGGGTTCAGGGGTCTTTTGGAAAACCCCCTCTTTACTGCTGAAGAGCGGACGAAGATATTAAAAGAGGTTTCCGGCGGGCTAAAGCTCTCTGCCACTACCGTGAGGTTTATACACTATCTCTCTGAACAGATCATGGCCCACACACTTCCTGATGTGATCCGTATTGTGACGGCCCTGTATCTTGAAAAGAAAAAGAGGGCAAAAGCCACTGTGGTGACACCCGTTGACACAAACAGAAAATACGATAATACCCTCAGAGTTTCGCTGAAGAAGTTAACCGGCAGAGATGTGGATATCGAGTATGTTGTCGATCCTTCTCTGCTTGGCGGCCTCCTCGTAAAAGTCGGGAGCACCATGTACGACAGCAGTATAAAGGGCCAGTTGCGGCTTTTGAAAGATGATCTGATAAAGAGGTGATTCGATGGAGATTAATGTCGCAGAGATAAGTGAACTTTTAAAGAAACAGATTAATGACTTTNNTCTACGGCCTCGAAAAGTGTATGGCGTCGGAACTTCTCGAATTCCCCAACGGCGTCTTCGGCATGGCCCTGAATCTCGAAGAAGACATGGTCGGAGCAGTTCTGTTCGGGGAAGACTCCCTCATCAAGGAAGGCGATATCGTTAAACGCACGGGCAGGATTATGTCAGTCCCCGTAGGCGATACGATCATCGGAAGGGTTGTCAACGCGATTGGCCAGCCGATCGACGGAAAAGGGCCGATACAAACGACCGAGACGAAGATGGTCGATATCGTTGCCCCCGGTATTGTTGACCGGCAGCCGGTCAGAGAGCCCCTGCAAACAGGACTCAAGGCGATTGACTCCATGATCCCTATTGGGCGAGGACAGAGAGAACTTATCATCGGTGACAGACAGACGGGAAAGACTGCCATAGGCATTGACGCCATCATCAATCAAAAGGGTGGAGATGTCATCTGCATTTACGTTGCCATCGGGCAGAAGCGTGCGAACATAGCCCGCCTTGTGAAGCTCCTTGAGGATTTCGGTGCCATGAAGCATACCATCGTTATCTCTGCTACGGCGAGTGAACCCGCACCGCTGCAATTTATCGCTCCCTTCACCGGCTGTGCCATAGGTGAGTATTTTAGGGACAAAGGAAGACATGCATTGATCGTTTACGATGACCTCAGCAAACAGGCTACTTCTTACCGTCAGCTCTCTCTCCTCCTCAGGCGCCCGCCGGGGCGTGAGGCTTATCCCGGAGACGTCTTCTATCTGCACTCAAGGCTCCTTGAGAGGGCAGCAAAACTTTCGAGCGATCTCGGTGGAGGTTCTCTCACTGCACTGCCGATTATCGAGACCCAAGCGGGAGACGTATCTGGTTATATCCCGACGAACGTTATATCTATCACCGATGGTCAGATATATCTTGAACCTGAACTCTTTTATGCGGGTGTCAGACCGGCGGTCAATGTCGGCCTGTCAGTTAGCCGCGTCGGCGGCGCTGCTCAGACAAAGGCGATGAAACAGGTCGCGGGCACACTGCGCCTTGACCTTGCCCAGTTCCGGGAGCTTGCCGCCTTTGCCCAGTTCGGTTCAGACCTCGATAAAGCAACCCTCGCTCAGATCGAGAGAGGAAAGAGAATGGTGGAACTCCTGAAACAGGGACAGTATTCACCGCTATCTGCGGAAGACCAGATCTTTGTCCTCTTTGCGGGCGCAAACGGATTCATCGATGACGTTCCCGTGGAGGCGGTAAATAGGTTTGAAGAGGAATTCTTGCGGTTCATCAAAGAGCGGGGAGAAGATATCAGAAAGGAATTGCGAGAGAAGAAGGTTATCGACGACCAGCTTAGGGAGAAGATGAGCAAGATGATACAGGAATTCAAGAAAGGGTTTCAAGCATAAATCATGATGCACGACACAGGATGCAGGGCAAACGCTGCCCGGAGAGATGCAGTCGGATCACTGAAGCTGGTTTCATGCATCGTGTATCTGTTATCTGGCAGGTGAAGGGATGCCGACGCTACGGGATATCAAGAGAAGAATAAAGGCTGTAAGCAACACGCGACAGATTACAAAGGCCATGAAGATGGTCTCTGCAGCGAAACTCAGGAAGTCCCAGACGCGGATGCTTGAGATGAGGCCCTATGCCGACAAGATGGGCACCGTCCTGAAAAACCTGGCACGGGGTGCTGAACGCGCGCTCCATCCCCTCCTGCTCACCAGACCGAGGAAGATCGTCGAGGTCGTCGTTATCACGAGTGACAGGGGGCTCTGTGGCGCGTTTAATTCCAATATTCTGAAGGCCGCGGCGAAACACATAGCGCACATCAAACGAGAAGGCTTCGAGGTGTCCATAAGTGCCATAGGCAAGAAAGCTGTTGATTATTTCAAAAGAAGAAATATTCCATTGCGGGGAACATGGACGGGATTTTCAGGAAGAATCGCCTATTCTAATGCGCAAGAAGTGGCAAGCGACCTTATAGAGAATTATGTCAGCGAAACCATAGATGAGATCGTCCTTATCTATAATGAGTTCAAGTCAGTTATTTCCCATCAGGTCACTGAGAGAAAGCTCCTGCCGCTCACTAGCGCCAGCGGGCAGGAAGGGTCTGATGATATGTCTTCTATGGATTTTCTCTATGAGCCTTCGCAGGAAGAGATATTTGCGGTACTCTTGCCGAAGAATGTTGAGATACAGATATTCCGGGCTTTTCTTGAGTCACAGGCAGCGGAAGAGGCTGCGAGGATGACCGCTATGGAGAATGCAACAAAGAATGCAAACGAGATGATCGATAAATTAACCTTGCAGTACAACAAGGCAAGACAGGCTGCAATAACGAAAGAGCTCATGGATATCGTCGGCGGCGTTGAAGCGTTAAAATAAAACCTATGGAGGTCTATAGATGAATGAAGGTAAAGTCGTCCAGGTAATCGGTGCGGTCGTGGATGTTGAGTTTGAGGAGAAACTGCCGGAAATCTTGAATGCCCTCAAGATACAGCAGAAGGCTGACGAAGTCAAGGGCATTCCCGAACTCAATCTCACCCTCGAGGTCGCTGCACACCTTGGAGAGAACAAGGTCAGGACGATTGGCATGTCCACAACAGACGGTGTCGTCAGAGGTATGAAAGCAATCGATACCGGACTGCCGATAACCGTTCCGGTGGGAGACGGAATTCTCGGCAGGATTATGAATGTGATCGGGGAACCTTATGATAAGCTTGGTCCGATAGAGGCAAAGGACAGATGGCCGATCCATAGGACCGCACCTGATTTTGCCGAACAGGAGCCGGTGACGCAGGTTTTTGAGACTGGCGTGAAGGTCTTCGATCTCTTGGTCCCCTTTGTCAAGGGTGGAAAGATGGGCATGTTCGGTGGAGCAGGCGTCGGCAAGACCGTTGTTATCATGGAGATGATCCATAACATAGCGCTGGTACACGGCGGTGTTTCCGTCTTTGCAGGGGTTGGAGAAAGGACGAGGGAGGGCAATGACCTGTACCTCGAGATGAAGGAATCAGGGGTTTTGAATAAGACGGCCCTGATCTACGGCCAGATGAATGAACCGCCGGGCGCACGGGCGAGGGTGGCGCTTACCGCTCTCACTGCTGCTGAATATTTCCGGGATCAAGGTCAGGACGTCCTCATCTTCATCGATAATATCTTCAGATATACCCTTGCTGGTTCCGAGGTTTCCGCACTCCTCGGAAGAATGCCCTCTGCCGTCGGATATCAACCCACGCTTGGGACAGAGATGGGAGTGCTTCAGGAGAGGATCACGACTACGAAAAAGGGCGCTATAACCTCCATGCAGGCGATCTATGTTCCTGCTGACGACCTTACGGATCCTGCGGTGGCGACTGCCTTTACCCATCTCGACGGTACCGTTGTTCTCTCAAGGCAGATATCGGAACTCGGTATCTATCCCGCTGTTGATCCTCTCGATTCCACGTCCAGAATTCTCGATCCAAAGGTTATCGGAGAAGAGCATTATGCTGTTGCCAGGAAGGTTCAAATGATACTGCAGAGGTATAAGGAACTGCAGGACATCATCGCTATCCTCGGAATGGAAGAGCTCTCCGAGGATGATAAACTCGCTGTTGCGAGGGCAAGGAAGATCCAGAGGTTCCTCAGCCAGCCCTTCCATGTTGCCGAGGCCTTTACCGGCAGACCGGGCAAGTACGTCAAGCTTGCTGATACCATTAAAGGGTTTAAGGCGATAGCGGATGGCCAGTATGACGATATGCCCGAGCAGGCATTTTATATGATGGGGACAATAGAAGAAGCAGAGGAAAATGCAAAGAAACTTGGATGGTCAAGATAGGCTACAAGGATACTACGGATGGACAATACCATAACATTAGAAATCGTCACCCCGTATGGTCTCATTTTCAGCGGTGATATTGATGAAATCACAGCCACAGGCAGTGAAGGAGAGTTCGGTGTCTTCCCCGGCCATGCACATTTTCTCACCACCCTCAGAGTGGGAATGCTTACCTGTAAAAGAGGCAGCGAGATCCTGATTTTTTTTGTGAGTGGCGGATATGCCGAGGTCATGCCTGATAAGGTCACCATCCTTGCCGACAGCGCGGAAAGGTCTGAGGATATTGATGTCGAACGTGCGCGGACTGCCCTGAAACGCGCCGAGGAAAGGCTGAAACAAGCCGAAAAGATAGATTTCGCCCGCGCAACAGCAGCAGTTGAAAGAGCGACCATAAGGGTGCAGATAGCCGAGAAGCATCAGGCCAAATGAATTCTATATCAAGCAAAACCGCACATTCCTTACCATCACCCTTCGCTTGCCTCTGTCTTTCACCCACGCATAGCCCGCTCATTTGACACCTATTTTCTTTTCTGACTGAAACTCAGCCAGTTGAGGGAAAAAGCAAAATCTTCCGGCCAGTAGCCGAGGTCCCCCCCGGAGCCTCCAGTGCCTCCTATCTTTTTGCCGACCCGCTTATTATTGTATGGCTCACCGACACCTATTTCAATGGTATCCGCTGAGGAGCGGCTGCCGGGAACTCAACCAAGAGATACTCACCCTCACGCTGGAACTGCTCCAGTCCGCAGAAAATCCTGACAGCGAAAGCTTTCAACGTAATTTCTTGTTTCCGTTTTCTGAAGCAGGGCTTGACAATTCACCACGATCGTTGTAGATTACGAATGAAAAACCGCTGGGAACTGCATGATTATTCCGTACACAGTTTTACAGAAAAGGAATTGTAAGTTATAGAATCGCTCTCAAGGAAGAAGCTGGTAAAGAGAAGGGTGGAGCAATGGATGAGATTTGCAAATTTTTGGCCAAAAATGGTGAAGAGGTTACGCTCAGGCCTGTAATTTCCGATGATGCTACCCAGATTATCAATGCATTAAGATCCGCCTCTCAGGAACGCAGTTACGTTTTGATGGAGCAATACGGCAAGGATGTAGAATCGGAAAGGCACTATATCAGCAGGATGGACCATCGAAACAACCTCCTCTTGGGTGCGGTTGTCAGTGGGGCCGTGGTCGGATGCCTCGCAGCTCTACAGGCTGACGAGGGACGCAGAGAGGAAACGGCTCACATTCTTCAAATAGGGCTGCACCTCAAGCAGACCTATCGGGGACTCGGCATCGGATCGCAGATGTTGCAGTATGCGATGACGTGGGCCAAGGAGCACGGATTCAAGAAACTGGAGGCGAGTATTTTTACCACGAATAAACGCTCCCTCAATCTTTTCAGTAATGCCGATTTTACCGATGAGGGCATCAGACGGAAACGCTTTCGGATCGGAAGTGATTATTTCGATGAGGTATGTATGGGGAGGTTATTGGAATGATTCTATGCCGACTGACGTTATAACGTCTTTCCTCTGGGTAGTATTGTTCTCATCCGTCTCGCACCTATCAAAGATTTGGTCCCAATACGAAAACATCAGCATGGAAGACACTGCATGAATATCACTTCTCTTCAGTTAAAGCCCGATAAGGAGTTCCTCCATAAAACAAGGGGGATGCGGCTACTGAAATCTAATTCGTTCTAACGCCATTGCGCCAAGGCGGACGATGGTCTTCAGAACCGCCCTTTTTTCAGTAGTCATAATTTCTTCATTCCCCCTAAAATCAAACCCCGCGACCCCGATAATTTCCTCCCCTGATAACATAGGCAAGTAATATGCCCTGGCCTGTGGCAGTGTACTCGTTCCGCGACCTGCCGCTTGTCTGTTAATCAAAACCCACGATGCCACTCCGAGCACTTTGGGAGTGACTCCAAAATCGGGTGTTTTCGCCTTAACCGTCAGTTTTTCATCCTCGGGCAGAAATATTGCCATTTCGCAGGGGAATATCTCCAGAGTATGACGAACCATGATGGAGAGGACTTGCTCTTCCGTGTGAGCAGTTACCAAATCCCTGCTCAATCCGTAAATCGCTATATTTTTTACTTCGCTCTGCTTGAGCAAAACTACTTTACCGCGCAATTGGGAGGCAAGATTGCTTATAGCGAGAGCTACGATGATGTAGACGATGAATGAAACGAGATACCGTACATCGACGACTGCGAAAGAGAAGTTGGGAGAGATAAATAGGTAGTCGAAGATCATGATACTTGTTAACGCTGCTACAATGGACGGTCCTCTGCCCAGATAGAGTGCGCTCAAAATAACCGGCAACAAGAGCATAAAAAGCAGATTGACCTGATCGAGACTGGTACGCAAAAGAAAGGCAATGAGTGACACAATGCCAACCGCAACAATGCCGATAGCATAGTTCAGCGGACTGGGAACCGATATGCGTTTTTTTGGCACGAACTTAGGATCGATCTTGGCATCTAATAAATAGAGATCGACGTTGGGTGTTTTGGTCAGAAGTTCTTTCGGAATAGAACGGTATAGCCCAAAGCGTCGGGGTTTCCCGATCACAATCTTGGTTACATTGTTGCTCCGCGCATAATCAGTTATTTCTTCTGTCACATCGCTTCCCTTTATCCAGACCAAGCGAGCTCCCAATTGTTTAGCAAGATCCAATGCCTTATTCAGCCATTCCTTTTCCTTCTCGGAAAGCCTTTTGTGTCGTTCTGTCTCCACGTAAAATGCGATCCATTCGGCATCGATTTCGTTTGCAAGCCTGAATGCCGAGCGAACTAATTTCTCTGCATAGGGACTGGCGAATACCCCTACAAGGACTCGCTCCGTTGCAGACCATGGTCCGGCTATGGCGTGGGCCCGCATATAGCTGCGCATCTTCCCATCCACGCTGCCTGCCACTGACCGCAGGGCCATCTGCCTGAGTGCCAGTAAGTTTCCTGGACGGAAAAAATTGTCCGCCGCGCTGATCGCCATGTCTTTCACATAGACTTTTCCGTCGTGCAGCCTTTTAATCAGTTCCTCCGGAGGCAGGTCAACCAGCTTGATTTCATCCGCTCCCTCGATAACGTTGTCGGGCACTGTCTCACGGACACGGATATTTGTGATCTGATGCACGATATCGTTGAGGCTCTCAACGTGCTGCACGTTCATTGTCGTGTACACATCAATGCCTGCATTCAGTATTTCTTCCACATCCTGATATCTTTTGGCATTACGAAGACCCGGCGCGTCGGAATGGGCAAGCTCATCTACCAAAACCAATTGCGGCTTACGTGCGAAAACCTTCCCTAAATCAACTTCCTTAATCGGAACGCCCACGTATTTGACAACGAGAGGAGGAATGCTCTCCAACCCCTCTAATAAGGCATCCGTCTCTGCTCGTCCGTGGGTCTCGACGTAACCCACTGCAACATCTATTCCTTCCTTCTTGCGTAACTGGGCGTCGGTGAGCATGGCGTAAGTTTTCCCAACGCCTGGCGCAGCTCCGAAGTAAATGGTCAGCTTGCCCCGTTTTGCTTGCGATTCTTCCTTTCTGGCCAGTTCAAGCAGCGCTTCAGGGGACGGTCTCTTGTATTCTTTTTCAGCCATGCTTTTCCTATAAGGTGTTTAGTGAAAGATTTAACTCTAATACGTTAACTCTTTCTGCTCCGAGAAAGCCAAACTGTTCCTTTTCAGAAGGGCAGAAGAGGAGAGCTTAGGAAACTGCCAGCGAAGGGGAGCTTCGAATTTAACCTTGTGCCCTTCCAAACGCCTACGAGATTAACTGTAGTGCTTGGGCCTGAAAGTGCCCTCTTCCCTTGGGAAATCCCGGAAATTCGCTCCAAAGAGTGGTTCCCCGCATCCTTTCTTTGAACGGACCTCGGCTGCTAAGTTTAGTACTAGCGT
>DMNE01000465.1:0-5827 GCA_003453735.1 Nitrospiraceae bacterium
TATTCAACTTAAAGCTAGCTCCCTCAATACTTCATGTCTTAAAAAATCCAAGTCTCTTCATCTCCTCAAAAGCCCAGTTATCGGCAGCCAGTTCATCGTCGCCTAAGTCAGTCAGGCTGGTAGCATACTCACTCAAAAAAAGATAAGCAAGTTTCTTCTGGATGGAATTCAGCAAATCAGCCCTGTCAACAGCAATATTCTGTATCTGACCTCTCACCCGCAATGCGTTTATCCTTTCCTCCAGTACGTCCTCCGTCACGTCTTCCCGCACTAACATCCTGCAGCCATGTGCCTCATCAGATACGAGTTTCAACGGCCTCTGAGCATCTGACTCGCTGATATCGTGCTTTTCGCACCAGTCAGATATATCTTCCACAAAAAGCAGGTTTTCTTGCGGTAAGCAGTACTGATCCATAAGATACCTGAAAAGCTCGTAATAGTCGCGGCTATTCATTCCCTGTTTCCGCCAAGGCCTTCCTGCATCCTTCTCATCCGTCTCTCAAGCCTCCTTCATCTCACGCACATCAATAGTAGTCATATAAAAACAATACCACTTTTGGGCGCACTGTCAAGACGAAGTCTTTACAGTGAAGGCTGATACTTAATGCATCGTCAGCTGCTGTTGCATGGTCATCAGGCCTCCGTGGACATACGCGACACTGAGCCTCCGTTCCGATTCATCCACGCAGACAAAGTGGCAATAGATATCCCTGAGACAGTTCGTCTCGACATTAGACTGCCAAGGATTCTCGCAGAAAAAAGGCGGGAAAGACATAACATCCTTCCCCTATCTTTTTACTCCCTAACAGCCTTCAACGGCCTTTTGCTTTTTCGGCGTCGGCGTTTCTCACTTCGTGCCCTTCAGAGAATTAATATAGGCGACAATATTAGCCATCTCCGGAGACTTGGGATTAATAGCTTTACCCTTCAGAGCCAGAGTAATACAGGTATTGACAGCCTGTTCAAGGGTCTTGGAAACACCAGCTGGTGTTATCCATTCCTTCTCGTCCGCAGCCATCTCCAACCCCTTACCGTCCGGATGACAAGAGTTACAGGATTTCCCAGAAGTGCCGCCGCCAAGCTTCGGATCGTTGAACATCGCCTTACCCTTCGCTACATCACCAGCGGCAAAGGCGAACGAGAAGATAAGCCCAGAGACTACCACAACCAACAATGCAATCTTTCCTATGTTCACTTGTATCACCTCCTTAACGCGAGAGTTAAGTGCACTCGCATTCCTCCTGAAGAGGAAATATGAGTTTCTTTGCACTGCTCAATTGTACTCAAAGCGTGTTCGGTATGCAATACCAACGAAGACAGCCAAGACCAGATGAAGCTCTTTTCATTTCGTTCTCCCAATTGCCATTTCCCTCACTGTTCTTTTATGACATTATCAAGAGATGAAGATATTAGGACGATGCTGTATCCAATATCCGTACATGTTTTATCTTCCCGACATTCTCTTGGAAGGAAGAGGTAAGAATCTGTTAAACTATACCATTCTTTTGGGCATATCTCCTCTGGGTCTTCTCGCAGAGATGTGATAGCAAGACTTTGGGGGATTCTGGAAGCAGATAAAAGGAGAGGGATTAGTGCAGTTCATACATGATTTGATTCAGATCTTTCTCCATCTTGACAGACATCTCGATTTAATCATACGGGACTACGGCCAATGGACATACGCAATTCTCTTTCTCATCATCTTTTGTGAAACCGGACTTGTAGTGACCCCGATTCTCCCGGGAGATTCCCTCCTCTTCGCTGCAGGGGCCTTTGCGGCCGGTGGTTCATTGGAGATAGGCTGGCTGTTCTGCCTTCTGAGCATCGCCGCCGTTTCAGGAAATACGGTGAACTACTGGATAGGATATACTGTCGGACCAAAGATATTTCACAAGGAAAATGTTCGCTTCCTGAACAGGGGATATCTTGACCGTACCCATCGTTTCTACGAAGAACATGGGGGGATAACTATTGTCGTAGCGCGTTTTCTTCCCATCATTCGTACCTTCGCTCCATTTGTGGCAGGTATTGGATCGATGAATCACTGGAGGTTCTCGATTTACAACATTACGGCTGGTGTCGCATGGGTCGGTACCTTCGTTCTTGGAGGCTATTACTTCGGCAACCTCCCCATCGTGAAACAGAACTTCACATTTGTCATCCTCGCCATTATTATTATTTCCATTCTCCCTGCTCTGATCGGATTCCTTCGCCACAAGTTTCAGTCCGCTTAAGAATTACGCTCAGGAATAACTTCCCCTTTGGGATTAGAGCGCCAGCAGTTCTGAGCTCCTTTCTATCGTACGGACAACATTACACAGCACTACTATTGCTCCCATGCCACTCATGACGACAGGCAGGATATGCTTGCTTAGCAGCCCTTTCGACTTCATGGCTCCCTATTCGGCCACAATAAACAACCTCTTCCCCCTGCGCTCAATAAATCCTTCTTGCTGTAATCTGTCGAGGTTTTCTCTTATCCATTCGGAATTCAATCTATGTTCTCGGAGTATCTGTGTCTCCGAGATACCGCGTTTCCTCAGAAGAAGCCTGAGGATCATTCCCCTCAGCTGCCGGTTCGAACCTTGAAAAGGTGACTGTCTCTTATAATGAGCACTCCTCTGATTAGGATTTTGATATTCCTTCTTGAGCATCACTCCGTAATCCATCAGGGCATAATACCACTCACGGGGATCTGCATGATCGAGGGTCCTCTCCACCAGCGGAAGAATTTCGGCATCCGTGATGCCTTCTCTATCCCTGAAAAAGTAGTGTATAAAGACCCTCCGGATATTTGTTTCGATGAATACCGTCGGCTGATTGAACACAAAGGCAAGAAGTGCACCTGCAGTATATTTCCCTATCCCCGGAAATTTCAGTAATTCGTATTCCGATGAAGGGAGCTTTCCCTTAAGCTCTTCGAAAACGATTCGGGCTATCTTTTTCAGTGCTATCGCCCGCCTATTATATCCAAGACCCTGCCACACCTTGAGCACCTCATGCAGCGGCGCGCGAGCTAGCGCTGAAAACGTCGGAAACGTCTTGATGAATTGTCTGTATTTCTCGATCACTCGCTCGACCTGCGTCTGCTGGAGCATGATCTCCGATACAACAATGCGATAGGGATCTGTCGTCTTGCGCCACGGAAGATCACGACCATTTGTGTTATAGTATCGATAAACAATCTCCCGAAAATTGTAAACTGCACGAGGGCTTAAAGCACTTTTTTGTACAACATTCTCTGATTGAGACTTAAGGCTCACTGTCAATGTTTCCTATGCGAGGAACAGCATATCCCAACGATCGATATGCGCTATCTCCTTTCCCGATTCTCTAAGAAAGCCCTCAGTCTGTCAGGATTATCGATGGGGTCGTAGCATTTGCCTTCTGTGCACGGAACAACATAACCCTTATCCTCTCCGTAGCGGATATTCATGTGTGGATGATAAGAGGCGCGAACGGCTCGAGAAAATTCACTTTCTGGAGACGATTCCAACGAAAGGGTCAGGGCATTGAAATGCGCATCCAAGGAAGCGTAGTAATACCCAGCATGAATTCCCAACTCCCTTGCCCTCAGGGAAAATGCCCTCAATGCCCTTACTGAATTGTTGCGGTAAAGGTCTTTCCCAGTGAGAGCAGCAAGTTTATCGAGCAGTATAATACCCAAGGAGTCAGCCGAGGGATGCGGAATATCTTCTATCCCCTTGAGGCGCAGTCCAAGAACTTCCTTATCAGTATCAAAAAAACCGGCTCCCCCGTTATCCCAGAATCTGCTTATGCATAATTCCATGAACTTTTCAGCACGGTCCAGATATGATGGATTTCCCGATGCTTCATAAGCGGCAATCAATGCCTCTATGAGATAGATGTAGTCGTCCAAGAGTGCCGCTACCCCTGCCGAATGATAAAGTTTGTCGTTGCTGTAATGAAGCTCCATAATTCTCTCAATGCTCTTAAGGGCAAAGTCCCTCAACCGTTTGTCGTTCAATACCCGAAAGGCCTTCAGAAAGGCCGTTATCAACATCCCGTTAAGGGTAATGTAGATCGACGTGTCGATGAAAGGCTGGGGCCTCGAGCTTCTCTCCTGAAGCAGCTTTGCCTTGCCCCGGCTCAGTAATTTATTCACAACGGAAAGGTCCAGACCGGTCTTTTCCGCAACGCTCTCTGGCTCCATAGCAACAAACAGCACCTTTTTGGATGTATCATGGTGCATCGCCCCCCTGTCGTGAAGGAGATGCAAGGATAGAATTCGGTATTCTTCGGCATTGAGCACCTTCCTGAAATCCTCGTCCGTCCAGGTGAAATATCCTCCTTCATCATCAGGGGTGACATCCGCATCCTGGCTTGTATAGAATCCGCCTTCCGGGTCGGAGAGCACGTCCCCGATAAATGCGATGATGTCCTCAGCCACCTGCCTGAAATACGTATTTCCGAAGAGGGAATATGCGTCAAGATAATTTCGTAAAAGCCACGCATTGTCATCACCCATCTTTTCGAAGTGCGGGATAACCCATGCCTCATCAGTAGAATACCTGTGAAACCCGCCACCGATCTGGTCATGGATCCCGCCCTTTGCCATTGCTTCAAGGGTCCTCTTTACTGGATGCCGGGTATATTCCTCGCCCCCATAGAAAGACCTCTTCATGAGGAATTCCATGGCACCGGGCATGGGAAATTTAGGAGCCGTGCCAAAGCCTCCGTTTTGGGGGTCAAAAGACGAAATCATCGTTCTTTCGGCATCGTGAAGCTGAGAGACGTCTATATCCCCGGTAACTGTTGACTGCTTTTTAAGGAGATTCAAGAGCCTTTCGGAATAGTCTGCTACGTCTTCCTTCTTAGATTTATAAAACTCACTTACAGCCATGAGTATTTTTTTAAAACCAGGCCTGCCCAAGCTATCGTCAGGCGGGAAATAGGTACCACCAAAAAATGGCTTTCTCTCAGGCGTCAGGAACACACTCAGGGGCCAGCCGCCGCCGGAACCCATGGCAGTAACTGCCTGCTGGTATCTCCTGTCTATATCCGGCCTTTCATCCCTATCGAGTTTTATATTGATGAATTTGTCATTCAAGAGTCTTATGATTTCGTCATTCTCAAAGCATTCCTTCGCCATCACGTGGCACCAATGACACCAAACTGCTCCTGAGCTCAAAAAGACTGGCTTATCATCTCTTGCCGCCCGATCAAATGCCTCATCAGACCAGGAAAACCAATCGATCTTCTGATCGGCTGCGTGCCTAAGATAAGCTGCTTTCTCATTCGCCAGTCTATTCATGATATCCCCTTTGCTGTTGCTGTTCCCGATATGAAACAACTTGATACTCCCACGAAGACACAACAGCCCTCCTGCGACTTTCAGGCCTTCCGGGGGTTTAGGACGGGAGAATCTTCTCTTTACCGTTACCAAACAATAGAGATATTCCTTGAGGAGCCGGACAAATTAACCCGTTCCCTTGAGCTTCTTCATTGTCTCCCGCAAGAATGCGGGCAGATCAGCTGGCTGCCGTGAGGTGACAAGGTTTCCGTCAACCACAACCTCTTTATCTTCATAGACGGCCCCCGCATCCCTCATCTCAGGAGCAACGGACTGATAGCAGGTTGCATGTCTTCCCTTTAACAAGCCTGCTGTTATCAACGTCTGCGGTCCATGACATATGGCTGAAACGGGTTTATTGGTCTGAAAGAAATGCTTTACGATCGCGATCGCCTCCTTCTCCTTCCGTATGGTTTCTGGCGCCTTCCCGCCGGGGAGGACAAGAATGTCATAATCGGCTGGATTAACGTCTTTCAGGGTCTTATTCACCTCAACTTCATAGCCGTGCTTCCC
>DMNE01000465.1:5868-11346 GCA_003453735.1 Nitrospiraceae bacterium
ACACCACCTTCGCCTCTTATTTCGCCGATCACATGTTCGTCCGGCTTCGGGAGTCCTGCAATTTTCCATGCCTTGAGAGGATCCATAAATTGCTCGCTATAACAGTCTTTTGACTGATTGACTCTTCTGCAAACACCCCGGAGAACGGGGAAAGCATTGTACTGTCTATAATAATCCCTCATAAACCGTATGATATCCATCCGGTCTTTCGTGAGCTCCCCTACCCCTTCCCTCTCTGCCAACACACGCGCAACCATTTCATTCCAATCTTCATAATTGACAAGGTACCCTTCATCATCCAGCGTAATCTTCCTGCCGGCATGTTCAATTACAGGCATCCTTCACCTCCAGAGCGTTTTTTTCCGTCTTTCTTCGGCGTAGACAGAATTGAATTCGTCCACTCCCTGCTCTCTCAACCCGGGGGTCACTGAGCGCTGCATCGACAGCGCGCGAACCCCTTAATCCCCTTGCTTAAAGGCTACCACAGTTAGAAATAATGTCAAGACCGATGAGCATCGATGAACATATAAAGTCGCAGAATCCAGTGAATGCTCTGACAACGCCCGATCACTTCTTGCCGACATAAAGAATGCTGCTATAATGAAAAGAGGTTTATCGTGTCATCTCTTCTCGGGTGTGACAGCATCCATGAGCGCATATGACTCATCAAGGACTCGGCATGATAAAGGCAGTGATTTTTGACTTTGGCGGAGTGCTTGCCGAAGAGGGCTTTAAGAATGGCCTGAAGGCGATCGGAAAGAAACATGGTCTTGATCCTGAAGATTTCTTTCGGACTGCTGAACAACTTATCTATGAAACAGGCTATGTAACAGGGATGTGTCCCGAACACCGTTTTTGGTCCGCCCTGAGAGAAAAAGCCGGCATTACGGGCAGTGATGAAGACCTCCGCGAAGAGATTCTCCAGAGATTTATTTTGAGGCCAGAGATGATACAGCAGGTCGACAAGATTAAATCCTCTGGTCTCTTCTTGGCCATACTGAGCGACCAGACGAATTGGCTTGATGAGATCAACGAAAGGAGCCTTTTCTATAACCACTTCGACTTCATCTTCAACTCATACAGAATGAAAAAGTCCAAGAGAGATCCTTCGATATTCAGAGATGTTTGTTCGCTCATCGGCTTGAAACCCAGTGAAGTGCTTTTTATAGATGATAATGGTGAAAACATCAAGCGCGCCCTCGGCGAGGGTCTAGAGGCAATCCATTACAAGAATAAAGCGGAATTCGAGAAAGCAATCGGGAACTTTATATGACGGCAGATGATGTGTTGTAGGTCACCTCATGAGGTAATTCCTCGCTACCTTTCTGTCAACGACAATGGAGTTCTAGTAAAGGCCCGGTCGCACGTTGCGCTCCCGGACCCTCTTCGCGCACGGGGCATNNCCCGCAGCAAGCTGCGGGGTATCTTATGAATCAAGATAGGGTCTTAGAATGTGGCAGGGTCTTCAGCCGGGAGGTCCCTCTCGTCAAAAGGCATGACGCCCAGTTGAATCATGACAGATTCAATACCGATGAGGCTTTCCGTGTAATCATACCCGGACATTTCCTTCTCTAATGCCTTCTCCACTAGTCTGTCGAACGCCTCATAGTCAAAGGTGCCATCGAGTACTCCAGAGCGTCTCAGGACAGAATAGACCGATCTATCGTCATTTAGATTGTCTCCCTCTTTGATCGTGAGGGCCAACCTCCGTTCAGATGATGCGACATACCACTGTAGTGCGCCAGAGAGGGCATCGTAAAGCGTCACAATGCCAGCTGATATTTTGCCCTGTCGCAACCTCCGTTTGCCACTCCGAATATGTAGCCTTGCCCGGAGGAAGGGGCCTTTCTCTGGTCCGAGTGCGCCTTCATCCATAAGTCCTGCATGCGGCATAAAAATACTATACCACATGTTCTGCCACATGTGGATTTGGTGATATAATAAAAAATATGCACGATGAAACGCTCTATGATTGTATCATCATTGGGGCGGGCCCGGGAGGTCTCCAGGCAGCCATTTATCTTGGCAGATATAACAGAAAGGTTCTCCTCATAGATAGGGGTGGAGGAAGAACCCGCCACGCCAGACATATAGAGAATTTTCTCACCTGGAAAGGAATCTCAGGAAAACAGCTCATCGAACTTGGCTTGGAACAGGCGGCAAGTTTTAATGTCCGTATCGAAAAGGGACTGGTGACCAAAGTGCTCAAGAAAGGCTCCTTTGAGGTCTTTGTCGGAGATACCACGTATCATTCCAAATTCGTCATTGTCTCGTCAGGGGTTTACGACAACCTCCCCTCCATGGAACAGTTACACAGGTTTCTGGGGATCAGCCTCTTTACCTGTATAGACTGTGACGGATATAAAACCACAGGAAGGAAACTGGTGATCATCGGGAACTCCATAAAAACAGTCCACCTGGCAATCGCTATGAAAGAAATGTTTACAGAGGACATAACCCTCATCCTCTATTCAGATAAGATACCCGATGAGTACAAGGAAGAGCTCAGGGATGAGAATATCCGTTTCATCATCGACAGACCCGTGAGGATTATCGGCGATGATACGATAGAGGCCCTTGAACTGAAGAGTGGCCAGAGGGTCGCATGCGAGGTTATTATGTCCCATTTCGGATTCAAATTGAACGACGACTTTCTCTCCGAGCTGAATCTGAAGAGGGACCGTGACGGGTTTAAATTTATGGTGAATCAACAGTACGAATCGTCTCTCAGTGGCTTGTATATCGTTGGCCCTCTTAACACAGGGACGGATCAAGCCGTTGTCGCCGCAGGGCAAGGAGCGGTAGCAGCAATAGATATTAAAAGTAGATTATTGGAACTCTAGAAAGTGATCCTCCGCATTGCGATCACAGTCTTCCTGTCTTTTGGTATTCCTGAACATACAGCCTGAGCGCTCTGGTGATGAGCCAATCCAGCGAAAGATTGTTTTCAGACGCAATGGTTATTAGCTGGTCGATGATCTCCTTTTCGATCATGGGCTGATCCGGCGAAGGATGCATCTTTTTTTCTCCAGCGGTACTTGCCTCAGTACCCGGCACCCGCGCATTGTATTCCTTTGCAAGAAGTCCCATGAGTCCTTGTACGTCACCCTCACGAACTGCTTTAAACACGTCTTCTGCAGGCCCGACGGCAAAAGGCATCTCCTGCGATGGCTCTCCTGCTTCGGATGTCTTAGGCTGTCCGTCTGGCTCTTCCCTATTGGGAATATCTTCAGGAGGCGACATTCCGGTCATTGCCATCATCATCATGGCTAATTTTCTGGCATGTTCATTATCGGGCATCTCCTGTCTGAGAAATTCGTCTAAGGTGCCTTCAGCCATAGCGGCAGCAATATTATCAGCCATAAGGGGAATCTCTTCGTCACTCCTCTCAAATCCTTTTTTTCTCCCAAAGGGTGTGGATGGCGGCTTCGGTAAAGGTTTTTCTTCTTCTCTTGGCATGGTTATGTCCCTTTCATAATGATGTTCCGCTGCGCTATTGAAAATATGTCTGTGCGTTCATCGCCTCTTGCTTTGATGACCCCGCGAGAATCAACCGTTGACTAAGAATGGCGTTGTTTGAGCCCGTCTCGATTACGAGTAACGATATGTTTATGCTTTCTCCTTATGTGTATCGGACTGCGTAACCGCCCCATTCCTAGCAGCCTGGGTACTCTCGCCATCGGAGAGGGCCTTCTTAAATTCTCTTATGCTTTGCCCAAGACCGGCACCGACCTGGGGGAGCTTCCCAGGGCCGAATATGATAAGCGCGATGGCTAATATGATTATCAGATGCAATGGTTGAAAAAGTCCTTCAAACATCCCCTTCACCTCCTGCCCTTAACGGGCCATTCCACTTATTTTTTATTATACGCCAATTTACATAACTTTTCTTAATTACTCATGAAATGAAACTCTGAAACATTCCAATACATTTCACAAGAAGTCATCTCAACATGTTAAACAAAATTGATGACTTTAGTAGTTCAGTGTAGGATCTTTCACATAGGGGCAGAAATGGCTGACGAGTTGTGCAGTTCCGGTATTCAGGAGACTGTGCGCAGGAAGTATGCTGAGGTCTCAGAGACCACCGCCGGTCAGTTCAGTTATCTCACCGGTAGGGCTCTGTTGCCTTGCTCCATCCGGTCATTGCCGGCTAAGCTAAAGAAGTTATATTCTGGAAGCGATAGGTCTTATAGGGGAGTATCTGCTATTCCGTCTCTGTAATGATCCTTCTCAAGATGTATTTTCCTGATTAATGAGGTATCAAAGATTTCATCCGGACTCATTTCCCTGGTTATATACCCCAATTTTTTCATAACTTTTGCAAATTCTATCGTAGATGAAATATACTCATCAGTAAGTTGAGCACAGTATTTTGGGGAAACCTTTAGGGTATCCATGACGAAATCCGCATCGACGAAGCCGATATAGTCAGAGATCATCTTTGCAACATACCGCGGTTTATTTCTGATAAGCGATGTGGCCTCTTCATGAAGAACAAGGAACTTCTCAGTCAACTCGCATTCACCCTTCAAGAACCTCTTATCTACCAGAATTCCGTAACTTGGATTGTATGGCCAGAGTCTTGCAGGCGGATAGAGTATCTTGCCAGAGGCGTAACGCTCAACCGCCGTCGCTAGAGCGGGTGTTCCAACAGCAGCGGAAACCTCTCCTCTGACCATTGCTTCCACAATCTGATCAGACCATGGGTAATGAGTAACCCCAACATCTCTTTTAAGGTTAACCCGCTCAAGGATTTCCGTCATAATGACTTCATGTATCGAGCCCTTACCCGGAACTCCTATTTTCCTTCCTCTGAATTGACTCAGGATAGCCAACAAATCCTGCTCTTCCGGGATCCCAATAAAATCTTTCTTTCCGGCTATCACCGTCCCCTCTATATGTCCTCCTGCAACACAGACAATGCCTATGCCTCTGCTTATCCCTATAATAGCAGGGGGCAACCCGACGTATGCCAGTTCAAGATCACCCCTTGCAAAGGCGTTGACAATTGCAGGACCAGTGCCGAAAAGTTGCCATTCAATATCTACAGAAAGCTTTTTTTCGGCGGTCTCTCCAGCCATCAAGATCATTGCTGTATGGTAGACGGTAGAAAGATGTCCTATTCTGATTCGCACGAGACTATTTTTTCTCCTCTCCCCACATTACGCTTTGCTCTAATTATTGTGGCTATTTTATCATCCCACGGAGAAGATTTTCATCTTTTTTTCTTTTGGGGATCGCCGCTGGTATCGCATGGGACAATGGCCACCGAGGACACTGAGTACGAAGAGGTTGCCCTGAAAGGGAGTGGATCAAGGCAGCGCAAACGTGGTATTATCCCTCATGGCTTACAAAGATTTGCGGGAATTTATTGCGACTCTCAAAGACAGGGGTCTTCTCCACAGAGTGGCCGTCGAGGTCGATCCCATTCTGGAGATCTCCGAGATCACAGACAGGATGTGCAAAAGTCCGAAT
>DMNE01000391.1:0-11437 GCA_003453735.1 Nitrospiraceae bacterium
GGAGGTTTCGCTGAAGAGCGGTGCCGCTGTCTTCAACGCCTTACAAGGTAAGTACTATGACGTTGTTGCTATTGACGTCGGCAACGATATCTGCGATGTGCTGAAAAGGGAAGGAATAGAAATAGCGTTCTTAGCCCTTCACGGCGGCCACGGAGAGAACGGNNGAAGAAGATTTTCGTGTACCATGGGCTTCTCGTGCCACCATTCAAGATCATCGGCCGGCAGTCCTGGGTCGCTAGTCAGAAGTTCGGAATCCAAGACAACGGACTGTTGACCTTTGACTTTGAGTTACCATGGGTTGTCAAACCTGTTGCCGAGGGTTCCAGCATAGGGGTGAGCATCGTCAAGGAAAAAACCTCTGTCAGGGCCGCGCTCGATCAAGTCTTCACCTTAAGTGACAAGGCTGTCGTTGAAAAATATATTGAAGGCAAAGAGGTTCAAGTCGGCATCCTCAACGATACGGTTCTTGGAGCCGTGGAAGTGAGGCCAAAACTCGAGTTTTATACGTACGAGGCCAAATATACTGCGGGTCTCACCGAGTACATACTGCCGCCGGAGATAGAGCCGCCTACGCTGGAAAAAGCAGGGGCGGCAGCACTCTTAGCTCACCGGGTATTGGGTTGCAAAGGCGCTACAAGGGTCGATCTGATCATTGATCGGGACGGAAAGTCTTTTGTGCTGGAGGTCAACACTCTGCCGGGGATGACCGAGACGAGCCTTCTTCCAAAGATTGCACGCCTGTCCGGTCTTGATTTTCCTTCACTCATAGAAGCAATCCTCGAAGAATCAATAATGGAGGGAAGAAGGGGATGAAAGCTCTGCGTCTGAAGAAGAACCGTAAAGCCGACCGCAAGGTAAAGGTTAAGGTATATCATCTCGTCATCCTGGTCATCCTGGCCGGCGCGGGTGTCCTTCTGAGCGTGGCAGTCCACACGGCGGCTATGCGGCTCTTTCCGGTCAAAGAGATAGTGTTCTCCGGAAACAAGCATATCTCAGATTCGGAGCTGAAATCAATGGCCGGTATCCATTCCGGTGACAGTCTTCTGGCGATCTCCGCCAAGGGTATATCCGAGAGGTTGTTGCAGTCCGCCTGGATTAAGTCGGTGAGCATAAGAAAGGAATTTCCGGACAGGCTTCTGGTAAGGCTTTGTGAAGCAAAGCCCTTTGCAATCCTGGATAAGAGGGGACAGACATTCCTGATCGATGAAAAGGGCGGGATTCTCGAGAAGATGACCGGTGATACCGTTCCGTTCCTCCCCATAATCACTGGTGATCCTGTTAGGATGCGCGATACATTTACTGAGGCGATCAGACTCGCAGGCGTTCTTAAGGATAAAAAAATTGCCACAGAGCGGGGACGTGTCGAGATACTAGCAAACGTGAAGGGGCCTGAGGATCTGGCAGTAATGATCGACAGTGTGGTTATCAAGATCGGACAGGGCGACTACGAGCAAAAACTCGACAGGCTTTTCTCTCTTGAAGAAGAGATCAAGAAGCGGTCGATCACCGTTGATTATGTTGATCTTAGATTTGCAAACAGGGTGGTGGTGAAGCCGATCAGTCAGGTGATTCGGTAATGGCTTCACGTGACTGTGCAGGCAACATTGCTGTTGGTCTTGATGTCGGCACAACAAAGATATGTGCCATCGTCGGGAGAGAGACGGCGGGAAAATCCGAGATCACAACGGTCGGTTTATCACCTTCCGCCGGGCTCAGAAAGGGTGTCGTTGTGGATATGGATTTAACTGTGAGCTCCATACAGAGGGCCGTAAAAGATGCATCAGATAAGGAAGGATGGCAGATACGCTCCGCCTATGTCGGCATCGCAGGGGGCCATATCAAGAGCTTTAACGGCAGTGGTGCTGTTATCACAAAGGGTGGGACTGTGAGGGAAGAAGATGTTGAAAAGCTGATGGACTCCGCTGGAGCGGTGTATGTCCCGGTGGAAAGGGAGATACTGCACGTGATACCTGCGGGCTTCAGACTCGACGGTCTGAACGGAATAGAGAACCCTGTCGGTATGGATGGTGAGCGACTTGAGGGGAATGTCCATATTGTTACCGGTTCGGTGAGCTCTGTCGAGAACCTCGTTACGTGCTGCAGGAGAGCCGGAGTTGATGTGCTTGACATAGTGCTTGAACCCCTGGCGTCAGCAGAATCAGTGCTCAGCACAACCGAAAAGAAGCGCGGGGTCGTCCTTGTGGATATCGGCGGTGGCACAACCGACATAGCGTTATACTGGGACGGCCTCTTGCGCCATACGGCAGTGCTGTCTCTGGGAGGGAATCATATCACCCATGACATAGCTGTTTGTCTGGGCATTGCCCCGGAAGAAGCTGAAAATATAAAAAAGAGATACGGATATGCACTTATAAATATGGCGGATGAAATGCCAGACGTACTGGATATTCCTCAGGTGAACGGAGATGTTACGCTCAAAAGGGAGATACCCCTCCGATATCTTGCCGAGATTATCCAGGCTCGCTGCGAGGAATTAATAGGGCTCGTCAAGAAGGAGATGGATAATACTTGTCAGGATCTGGGGAAGTCAACGATTGTGCTCACTGGGGGCACATCCCTCCTTAAAGGGATCAGGGAGCTTACGGAGGGAATTTTCGGGCTCCCTGCGAAGATCGGCATACCCAACGGCGTTATGGACAGGGGCATTGTTCGCAGTCCTGTCTTTGCGACAGGGGTGGGATTAGTCCAGTTCGGCTTGAGCCATTGCGCTCAGCCGGACCTTGAATCCGCCGGGATATTAGAACGTATGAAAAGATGGGTTAGCGGTTTTATAAATAAATATCCGAGATAGGAGGAACAGGCTATGTTTGAGATCGATGATGTGAAAGGACAGGCGGCAAAGATCAAGGTTGTGGGTGTCGGGGGGGCAGGGGGTAACGCCATAAATAACATGATCACCTCCAATCTCCACGGAGTTGACTTTATTTCGGTGAACACGGACACGCAAGTGCTTGAGACATCCCTGGCAACGCTAAAAGTGCAGATCGGCGCTTCCATAACAAAGGGTCTCGGCGCGGGCGCAGACCCTCAGATCGGCAGACAATCTGCACTGGAAGACAGGGCCTTTATATCCGAAGTGCTCGGAGGCGCTGACCTCATCTTCATCACTGCGGGCATGGGAGGAGGAACCGGAACCGGTGCGTCGCCTGTCATTGCGAGTGTGGCGAAGGAATTGGGAGCGCTCACTGTGGCGATCGTGACAAAGCCTTTTTTCTATGAGGGGAAAACGCGGATCATGAGGGCGGACGAGGGGATAAAGGAGCTCAAGGGTCACGTGGACACCCTCATCGTGATCCCGAATGACAGAATATCCGAGGTGGTTGAAAAGAAAATCGCCTTTCATAAGGGCTTCGCTGTGACCGATGATGTCCTCAGGCAGGCGATCCAGGGAATATCCGATATCATTCAGGTGCCCGGACTCATTAATGTTGACTTTGCTGACGTCAAAACGACCATGCAGAATACTGGCAGGGCTGTTATGGGAGTCGGCATCGGCAGGGGTGAAGGCGGCGCGATTGAGGCTGCTAAAAAAGCCATAACAAACCCCCTCCTTGAGGACTCCTCCATAGAAGGTGCCAAGGGTATCCTGATCAATATCACCGGCGGCAGCCAGCTTTCGCTTGGTGATGTCCAGGAGGCAGCCTCTATCATCTACGACTCTGCGCATGAGGGCGCAAATATTATATTCGGCGCTGTAATTAATCCTGATATCGAAGATGAAGTGAAGATTACCGTCATAGCAACGGGCTTTGACGAAAAGAAAGAAAAGGTTGAGTTGCCGCAGGTGAAGAAATGGGCGCCTGTTAAGGAACCATTGTCCTATCGTGGTTCGGAAAGGGTTCTCGCGAAAAACCTTGTTCCGCATATCAAGGTGGAAAGCGTGGCACCGGACATGATGCCCTTTGAAGATCCCCTTGACGTGCCGGCTTTCTTACGGAAAGCGCACGACAGGCTGATGTAGATATTTTCTTTTCCCCCGCCGTATGGGGCCTCCTCCCCCCGGAGGCCCCACCCCCCTTTATAATTTGAAATTTCGCTGCCGGTGTTATAGTATTTTCATAGAAAGAGATATTACGATTTCAGGAGGTAATATATGACAGAAACGGCTCTAAACATTATGAACCTCTTTCAAAGGGACAACAAGATGAAAACGGGAATGGTGATACCCTTTTCCCAGTTGACTCAGCATGCTAAGGGTTGGGGCCAATATCAGTCCGCGAAGCTCAAAGATGCCATGGGCGAATTGAGGGATGAGGGGTACGTTATCATTACCCCTTCTGATGGTGTGGAGCTTACCGAAGAAGGCTACAACTATCTGATGAAATAATTGGCACTCATTGGGAGGGCAATCCCCAACCGTTAATGATTCGATCAGACCAATAACAATCGCAATAGTTTAGTGGAACTTCACCAAGTCGTTTGCCATCATGCGGACCCGTCCTTCGCCCCACCTGCTCACCTGTACAGCCAACGGACTGATCGCGCTCAAACTTTAGAACTGGGCCAATCGCCATTGAGTCGTACGCTGGTTCAGGACTTTTTCTCCTGCTCGCTGCAGTTGCAATCTCTTCAACTCGACTTTCGTTTTCACCCCATGAGAAAAGCTATAACTAGCTAATAAATATAGCATATTAATGTATTAGTAACTTTTATAGCTGTGCTAATTGACAACTAAGTATTTCTATGCTACTATGTATTAGCAATGGATAAGGATTTCTCAAAATTCACCATCTTCCCGGAATTTAAGAAAGGCCATAGATATTATTACGCTGCCAGAACCTATCGAGTGAAGATTAACCCCGAACAAACAGGAAAGACGAGAGGCTCCGGCAAAAGCAAGGTTGCCTGCGAGAAGATCTATCTTGGCACAGCCCAGGATATCTTAAGCAAACTGGCGGGGAGCGAGAATGAACCACAGAAAATCTCTTCCAGGGAATACGGACTGCCGACGGCAGTGTATAAGCTCGCACAGGATGTCGGCATCATGGACATTATGGATACCGTATTGCCCTATACCGTGAAAGGGATAAAGGCATCGGAATTCATCATCATATCGGCAATCAGTAAACTGCATGGTTCCATCAGCAAGGACAAGACAGGGGAGTATTTCAGCACAACGGTGCTGCCTGAAAAGATGGGAATAAAGGCCGGGGATCTCCACAGTAAGACCTACTGGGAGATGTTCGAAAAGATCATATCAGAGAAAGAGCTCAAAGAGAAGAAGAGGGACAAGGGGAAGGAATTCAACGGGAAGTTGAGCATTGAGGAACTGGAAGAACTGATTGACGATGAGAAATTAGAGAGCATAGAGGAGAAGATTTGGCTTCAGTTGCTGCAACGATATACCCTTTTGTTGGATGTGTTGTTATATGACGGGACGAACAGTTTCACCTATTATCAGGACCATACCATCAACAGCTATGGGCAAAAAGGCAGGAATAAGAAGGGCAGGCATAGTTTAAGGCAGGTAGGGTTGTTCATGGCGGTAACCGATGATGGGTTGCCCTTCATGAGTCAGCTCGCCTGCGGCAATATTCATGATGCAAAGATCTTTCCTACGGCGATGAGCAAATTAATAAAACGCTATCACCGGCTGATGAGCGAGGCAGCAAAGATAAGGATTGCCTTTGACAAAGGGAATAACTCGAAGAAAAACTTCAAAGTAATTGCGGAGCATGAATATGTAGGGAGTCTGGTTCCAAGCAACCATCCGGCTTTGACTTCTCTCGGATTGGAGAACTATACAAAGACCTATAAAGAATTCAAAGTCTATGAAGGAGAGACAGAGGTATTTGGGAGCAATCATAAAATATGCATCACTTACAATGAAGCGCTCCAGCACAAGCAAATGACGGCGTTTTCGAAACATATGAATGTCGCAAAGAACTCTTTACGAGAGGAATTCGAAAACCACAAAGCAGCGGAAGATCTGCAAGAGAGATTGAACATGATACTGCACGACAACAAGGTATTACACAGCAGGGCCTGCCGATATCTGGGGTTTGAAATCAAAGACGGTATGATGACGATTATTGAAAACCAGGATGAAATTGCAGGGAAAGAAAAGGAATTCGGTAAGAATATTATTTTCACGAACAAATTACAGGCTGACTGTTTGGAAACAATAGGTATCTATAAGGAAAAGATGAAGATTGAGGAGAGTTTTAAGACGGTCAAGGATCACCGCATCATCTCCTTTCATCCGATCTGGCATTGGACGGACAGCAAGATAAGGATTGATGCCTTTATCAGCGTTTTGGCATATCTTCTGATTAAATTATTGCAGTATCTGGCAAGAGAAGACGGACTGGAAATGAGCGTCGCCTCTTTGATCAAAGCGCTGGAGGGAATCAGAGAAGTGTTCCTGGTGTACCCGGATAATACGGCGATTAGAAAACTGGAAGACCAACCGCCTCTTCAGATGCAATTACTCAATAAATTCGGTCTCCTTAACTCCCCCTGATATGTTCTGATGGTTTACACTTTGTGGCTTGATAATAAAGGCTCCGGAGGGAATAGACTGAAAGTCGAGGTAAATATGCTAAAATATAATAAATTTACCTGTTTATAACATGCATGCGACGATAGAATAGAATGGATAAAAGAAATTCTGTAATAATCGTTGATGACAATAAAACGCTGCTGGCAATGTTAAAAGAGGGCCTTCTCTTAGAGGGGTATCTCTGCGAAACGGCCACGAGCGCTGAGGCCGCTCTTGAACAGATCAGTAAGAATTCTTTTGGTATCATGGTTGCTGACATTATCATGCCGGGTATGAAGGGCATTGAACTTGCAGAGAAGGCAAAGAAACTGCGACCTGATATGGTGATTATTATCATGACCGGCTATATAGACGACTTTTCCTATGATAAAGCTATCGAAGCAGGAGCAGTGGATTTTATCAAGAAGCCTTTCACTTTGAAAGAACTCATGATAAAGCTAAAACATGTTAAGTTGCAAGAGAAACTACGGATGATGGCGATTACTGATGAGCTTACGGGCCTTTGCAACCGACGGGGATTCTTTACCCTTGCTGAGCAGCAGCTAAAGCTCGCGATGCGACACAAGAAAGGAATATTTATGCTCTATGCCGATCTGGATGGTTTGAAGTCAATTAATGATACCTTCGGTCATCAAGAAGGCGATCGGGCGCTCAGTGATGCTGCCAGCATTCTTAAGAAAACTTGCCGGGAGTCCGACATCGTTGCCCGCGTTGGCGGGGATGAGTTTGCGGTTATTCCTCTAGGGCATACTGTTGACCAGATTGGTACAATTACCACCCGCTTACAAAAGAATATAGAAAATCACAACGAAAAGGGAAAGCGGCAGTATACGTTGTCGATGAGTTTTGGCGTATCGTACTTTGATCCTGAAAACCCGTGTTCCATTGACGAACTGGTGGCTCATGCAGACACAGTGATGTATGAGCATAAAAAACTCAAGAAGTCTTAGCTCAGGGTATACTGTTTCTCAATGTTGGCGATCTGAAGAGAATGAGATTCGCTCGGTAACTCATTGTCTCTGTGACGAAAAGAAGGGCCCGGTCATCCTGCCTGAAGAATTTTTAATGCCTCTCAGAGTTGAAGGAGCAAGATGTCCGGAGGTAAGGTTTTTTCTGGCATAGAAGACATTCAATGAATGCCATAATGATCAACAGTTCAGTGGGTTCACTTGAACCAAATGGTGTGTAATTGAGTAAGAGATCAGCACTATACTTCCTCCTTCTCATGACGTTACAGGCATGTGGAGGCGGTGGTGGAAACGGTAGCAGTAACGCAACCATAGGAAATTCTGCAATCCTTGCCTGGTACGCACCCACTACAAAAGCTGACGGAACCCCTTTGGCTGATCTTGCCGGCTATAAGGTTTACTATGGGAACTCCTCTCATAACTATACTCAGACGGTAAAGATCCCCCTAGCGGTTGCAACGTGCACGGCAATTACTAATGGGACACAATGTACCTTTAGTATTACAGGTCTCAGCTCCGGCATGTGGTACTTTGCAGTGACCGCGTATGATACATTCGGAAATGAAAGTGTTTATTCAAACGAAGAGAGTAAGACAATTCAATAAAGGTCAGATTAAGCGCCCGATATTCGCCATAGTGCCAGGATCAATTGTAGCAGATAGTTATAGGGGGATACGTAGAACATACTATTTATCGCGTTTTAGCCACGCACGGTAGTGTATTTTGAGGTGTGTTTTGAGGAATTCATTTTGCTTGCTATCCGTGATATTCTATTGTCATGTCTCAAGAGAGACTTGATAACCTTCGCAAAAAGTCGGGGTATTGGGCAACTCGTCCTGCATGGTTACGCTGTGTCGTAGCCATAGTGATGGTTGCGGGCGCGGTGCGTGCGATGTTCCTGCTTGCTCTTGGGACACGCGCCGTTTATGTGACGTTTTTCCCCGCCGTGATAATTGTTGCTCTCTATGGAGGTCTTACCGCAGGCCTGCTTGCCACGGTCCTTTCTGCCTTGTTAGCTGACTACTTCTGAATAGAGCCGGCTGGATCTTTCTTCATTCAGCAGCCTGCTGACATGGTGGGCATGGTTGCCTTCCTCATAGGCTGCACGACGATAGCCTTCATAACGGAGGCCATGCATCGGGCTCGGGCACGTGCCAACGAAGCAGAGGCGGCGGCCAAAATCGCTATCGAACGTACGCGGGCTGAGGAGGCCATCCGCCAACAGGCCGACCTCGTGCGGCTCTCCTTCGACGCGATTATCGTGTGGCGAGTTGATGGCGCTATCGAGAGCTGGAACAGGGGAGCAGAGGAGCTATATGGCTT
The DNA here is from genome assembly GCA_003453735.1 of Nitrospiraceae bacterium. GTDB lineage: Bacteria > Nitrospirota > Thermodesulfovibrionia > Thermodesulfovibrionales > UBA9159 > UBA9159. Next base: position 8,815 of record DMNE01000391.1, read on the forward strand.
CACAGAAGGCGAAGCAATAGGCCACAAGACTCACGAATTGCTGAGAACCGTTCACCCGGTTCCGTGGTCAGAGATTAATGCGACTCTGAAGGATCGCGGCAATTGGGAGGGCGAACTTCGTCACCGAACCAGGGATGGCCGGGAAGTGATAGTCTCAGCCCGGCACCAGCTTGTGTATGGGCGTGACGGCATCGCTCGCGTGATGGAGACCAATCGGGACATAACCGGGCACCATAAAGCTCAGCGAGAGCGCGAAGTGACCATCGAATTTCTGCGTCTTGTGAATGCCAGCATCGGGACCCGGGATCTCATTCGGGCGGTGGCAACCTTCTTTCAGGAACAAGCCGGCTGCGAGGCTGTGGGCATGCGGCTGTGGGAAGCAGAGGATTATCCATATTTTGAAGCCCGGGGATTTCCAAAAGAGTTTGTACTGGCTGGAATAGTCTTTGCAGCCGGGACGTCGCCGGGCAGGTAATCCGGGACAGCATAGGCAATCCGGTAATGGATTGTATGTGCGGCAACGTGATCAGCGGCCGTTTTGATCCATCCAAACCCTTCTTTACCTCACGCGGGAGCTTTTGGACGAACAGCACGACCGAACTGCTCGCCAGCACTACTGAAGTGGACCGGCAGGCCCGGACCCGCAATCGGTGCTATGGCGAGGGATACGAATCGGTCGCCCTGATCGGTTTGGGCCTTGGTAAGGAGCGCCTGGGCCTCCTTCAACTGAATGACCGGCAAAAGGGTCGGTCAGAGACGAAGTTATCTTTTCCATTCAAGACAATGGCGTTGGGTTTGACATGAAATATGTGGACAAACTGTTCGGCGTATTCCAGCGTCTTCATCATCGTGGTGAATTTGAAGGCACCGGAATCGGCCTGGCCAATGTCCGGCGCATCATTTCCCGCCATGGCGGAAGGACCTGGGCAGAAGCTACCATCGGACAGGGTGCCACATTTTACTTTACTCTTCCAAAGAACAAGGATACATAAACATACCGGAACTCAAATGTATTTTACTGGTTGAAGATGATCCTTACGATGTAGAACTTAATGGCTGGGACAAGGATGAAGGCGAAGAGAAAAGATGTTTTCTGTTACGGGAGACAGCTCTACAAAAGTTTTTCGAAAAGTTCTTTTACCTTCAGTCTCCTCTCTCTTAGGTTCCGTACAAATTCATCACTATTGTTGAATCCCATAAATCTCGAGACTAAGAGGGCGGCTTTTGAGTTTTCCCTCAGGACAGGCTCATTGATCAACTTCAGAATGGTTTCGACCGTTCGATAAAAGAGGTACGTATCTCTCATGAAATCAGCGGTTTCTTTGTCAATCACTCCGCTTGTGGTTAGCTTTTTTATCCCATCCAGTGTTCCCTGAACAAGGAGTCCATTGTGGAGGCGCGCATTGAAAAGCTGCGAGTATTGCAACGTGAATTCGAGTTCCTCCAGACCACCCGGTCCCAGTTTTATGTCATATCCTTCTGCCTCTTTGGAAAGCTCAACTACAATCCTGTCTCTCATCGCTTTAATGTCCTGAACGGAAATCCCCCCGCCTTTCTCCGTCAAGACGGAGTTTTTCATTTCCATAAAGACGCATCCGGTTTCTCTATTCCCGGCTATCGGTCTCGCTTTGAGAAGGGCCTGGAACTCCCAAAAATGGGCTGACTGTGCGTAGTATTGCTCAAAGGCCCTCATATTGGCGACAAGGGGGCCCTTTGAGCCCTCAGGACGCAGACGGGTATCAACGCTGTATGCCATGCCGTCCTGTGTGTAAGAGAGTAAAAGTCTGATGAGCTTCTCGGCTGTCTTTATATGATTTTCCGTCACATCCGTATCGCACACAAATATCAAGTCGAGGTCCGAATTAAAGGTGAGTTCCCTTCCTCCGAACTTACCGAAGCCGATAACGGCTAGACCATCTTTTGTGGCTAACTCACCGAGGCAGACTGAAACAACAGCCTCGGCAACCTTGGAGAGCTCCTTGATAAGACGGCGCACATCGATCTTTTTGTCCAGAAACAGAAAGCCAAGCCGTATCTCTTCCATCTGCTTGAAGATCCGTATGGATTCAGCCACAGACAAACCCGGCGAAATGATGCCTTTCAGCTCCTTTCTTAACGAAAGAAGGGTTTTCTTCGGGAACATCTCATGACCGAGGAGTTCTAGATATTCTGGCCTTTTCATGATATTTTTTGCTAAGTATTCGCTCTGAGAGAATACACAGACAAGCATCTGGATAAGCGACTCGTTCTGTACGAAGAGGTCTAGATAGGACTCTTCCGAGGATAAGATGCCTGCGAAGGAATCAAGATTGGTAAAGGCGGCATCGGGGTCTTCGGACGTCAGTGCCTCATGGATAAAAGCGGGTAGGATTTCACTCAGGAGTCTCCTTCCCCGGAGGGTTTGAAACGAGAGTGTGCTGTCTCTCATGTGATGGATACTTCGAATAATCTTTCCCGTGTCCTTGATGGCATATCCGTCTAGGAGTTCTCTCAGTTCGCTGTCCGACAGTTCCTCGGATAGGAATAGGGATATCTTTCTGTCACTTCGATGGGTTTTTGATGCTCTCTCCGTAAAAAGGGAATCAAAGATCCTTCTTACCGACCTGCGCCTGCTCTCGAGGTC
>DMNE01000391.1:11446-14789 GCA_003453735.1 Nitrospiraceae bacterium
TGTTCAAGTTTTCTGAGAAACCGATAGTTATCTGACAGGACGGAATAATCTCCAGAGCCGATGAGGTTTTTCTGCAGGAGATGATACAGTCCCTTCAGGGTGCTCCTTTCGCGGAGAAGCGGCTCTTTCCCGCCGTAGATCAACTGCAGCGCGTGCATAAAGAATTCTATCTCGCGGATGCCCCCCTGACCCCTCTTTATATCGTCTTTTTTAAATATCTCATCTATCTTTGTCTTCATCCTTCGTATCTCGTCGATGGCGTTAAAGTCGAGATATTTTCTATAGACAAACGGTCTGACCACATCCAGAAAATCGTCTCCCAAATTCTTATCCCCTGCAATCGGCCTTGCCCGTAGGAGAGCCGCCCTTTCCCATCCGCTTCCCCAGGATTCGTAGTACAGCTCATACGCGGTCAGGGACATGGCGAGGCTTCCCCGCTGCCCTTGCGGTCTCAGTCTTAGGTCGACCCTGTATACGAATCCGCTCCCGGTGCTCGCCGATAAAAATTTATTCAGGTTTTCTCCGAGCTTGCAATAATATTCATGATTGCTGACCCTGTTCTTGAGCGTTCCATGAGGTGTGACAACGCCGGAAGTCTCACCGTCTTCTCTCCCGTAGACATAGAGAAGGTCGATGTCGGAACTGAAGTTAAGCTCAAGCGACCCGAGTTTACCCACCGCGATGACAGAAAAAGAGTCACCTTCTGGTTCTCCGTAGATCTCCTGTGTCAGGACCTGCACTATCCGCAGAGCTTCTTCAACCATAACGTCCGCAAGGAGACTCAGTTCGAGCATACTCTGAACGATGTCCGCCTTGCCCAGGATGTCCCTCAAGGTAATCAGGAGAAGGATCTTCTTTTTAAAGGTGCGGAAAACCTCCATAAGGTTTTCCCTCGAGGGCTGTGCGCTTCCCTCAATGTCCCTTCTCAAAGATGCACGAAGCGTCTCCTCATCGATGGCCAGATGGATTTTGTTGGTGGCATCAAAGAGGATTTCAGGATTGGATATGGAAGCGTTGGCTAGAAATTGGCTGATGCTGAAAAGAAGGGAGATAGATCTTAGATTGGTATTAAGCTTCTCCGAATACTCAGGATTTTTTTCATAAAAAGAACAGAGATTTCTGAGCGCCCTTTCAGGATCTGGAGTGGCTGACGCCGTGTCCTTAAAGATGTTGCTGGGTTCATGACGCATGATAACCCGATAAAGCACCCATTCTGTATCCCGAAGCCTGCTCCATGCTTTCTTTTCCTATCTCTGCCGCTCTCGAAGCCTCGGGTCTATGGCGTCCCGGATACCCTCGCCAAGAAGGTAATAGCCAAGGACCGTAACGAGGATAGCTAGCCCAGGGAATACCGAGAGCCACCACGCTATCTCTATGTTGTCCTTGCCGATGGTAAGGATATTACCCCAGCTTGGGGTCGGCGGCTGGACACCTATCCCAAGAAAACTCAGGGCTGATTCCACGAGAACCGCCCCCGCTACGCCGAGGATTACCGAAACAAGTACGGGAGCCATACTGTTAACCATGATATGTCTAAAGATGATCCTGAGGTCGCTTGCCCCCAACGCTCTTGCGGCGAGGACAAACTCCCTCTCCTTCAGGGACAGAAATTCAGCCCTTACAAGCCTCGCCACGCCCATCCACATGGTAAGTCCGATGACTGCCATGATGTTCAATATACTCGATCCGATAAAAGCGATGACCGCAAGGATGAGAAAAAAAGTCGGGATAGAGAGCATGATATCGATAAACCTCATGATTATCCTGTCCGTCCAGCCGCTGTAATAACCGGAGATCGCACCGAGTAGCATTCCGATGACTGTTGCGATGCCAACTGCGACGAAACCGACAGCCAGTGATATGCGTGATCCCCAGATCATCCTGCTTAAGACATCCCTTCCCAGGTCATCGGTTCCAAGGGGGTGACGCATTCCAGGCGGTTCGAGTATATGTTTTCTGTCGATGTCGTCAGGGTTGTACGGGGAAAGTAAAGGAGCAAAGACCGCAACAAAGAACAGGATGAGAACGACAATGCCGCCTGCCACCGCAAGCCCGTTTCTTCTGAACCGGTGCCAAAAGAGATTTTTCAGTTTGTGCTCTGTCATGTTACTTGGCCTTTATTCTCGGGTCAGCCAACATGTATCCCACATCAGCTGCCAAATTCCCCAGCAGCGTTAATATCGCGCCGAGCGTCAGGATTCCCATGACCATGGGATAGTCTCTTGTCATAACGCTCATATAAAAAAGCTGCCCCATGCCCGGTATGCCGAAAATGTTCTCAAAAATGACACTCCCGCCTATGAGTCCCCCTACACTGAGGCCCATGAGAGTGATAATCGGAAGGAGCGCATTTCTGAAGGCATGTCTGTAGATGACCGTCTTTTCCGGCAGGCCTTTTGCCCTGGCCACGGTGATATAATCCTGCCTGATGACCTCAAGCATACTGCTCCTCATGAACCGCGAATCACCGGCAAGACCCCCGAAAGCAGAAACGAAAATGGGTAGGATAAGGTGTTTGGTTAAGTCCCAGGTCTTTCCGGCCAGTGACAGCGAACCGTAGTTCATTGACTTCATCTGCGAAATCGGCAGCCAGTGAAGGTGTACGCCGAAGAGAATCATGAGGAGAAGGGCGAGCCAGAACGAAGGCATCGCAAAACCGACGAAGACGATCGTTGTGGTTATCTTGTCATAGAGGGTGTTTTGATGGATCGCGGAAGAGATTCCGATTGGTATCGCAATGGCAACGATGATAATCATCGAAAGCACGTTGATCATGAATGTTACAAAAAGCCTTCTCTGGATTAAGGGTTGTTTTGTGTCCCAGATCCTTTCCATAACCGGTCTTCTGTCCGAAGAGAAGGAGTCACCGAAATCGAGTCTGACGATTTTTTTCAGCCAGAGTCCGTACTGGATAATGACGGGCTTATCGAGGTTATAGAGTTTCTCGAGCCGCTCTCTCGCCTCCGGGGTGATCTTGGGGTTCAATTCGCTGAATATGTCTGACGGTTTACCCGGCGCGAGATGGATAATAAAGAACGATATCAGGGTAATCCCAAAGAGCGTTGGAATCATCTCGAGCAGCCTTTTCATCAGATACATCAGCATCTAAGGTTCCATCCTGTGCAGCTGCAGTTTTTCCGGCACATACCATTTCGGCAGATTGTAGGTTATTCCTATTGGAGAGGGCTTTATCCCCTTGAACCTGGCATGAACGATAGGCGTTGCATCTGGCACATACAAAAAAATATAGGGCAGTTCCTCTGCGAGGATCTCTTGAATCCTGTAATAGGCCTTTTTCCTCTCAGCAATGTCAAAGGTCCTTCTGCCCTTTTCAAGGAGCGCA
>DMNE01000391.1:14817-20073 GCA_003453735.1 Nitrospiraceae bacterium
ATCACCGCCTCGAAACGCCTTTTGTCGATAAACTCATTGACAAAGGTAGACCATTCGAGCGCCCGTATGTCGACTTTGATTCCCACCTTCGCAAGCCTGTACTGGATGATGGTTGCGGTATTTATTCTGGAGGTGTTTCCCATATTCGTCAGAATGGTGAATCGAAAAGGCCTGCTGTCCTTACGGAGAATGCCGTCTCCTTTGGTATCCTCCCATCCCGCCTCCTTCAGGAGCCTCTTTGCCTTTTCGGGGTTATACTCATACGCCTTCACATTTTTGTTGTAAGGCCAAGTGTTCGGGACGTAAGGGCCTGTGGCAACGCTGCCGAGGCCAAAGAGGACGACGTCAACAATCTCGCTTTTGTCTATCGCATGAGCGATTGCCTGTCTTACCCGGATATCCTTGAAAAAAGGATGCTTCAGATTAAATCCCATATAAGTGTAAACGAACTGAGGATAGCGGAATTTCTGAAAATTTTTCTTAAAGTAGTCAGTGTTTGTCTGCTTGGTATATTGCAGGGGCGTTAGACCCATCATGTCGATCCCCCCTGTCTGCAGCTCCAGAAACATTGTTGCAGAGTCGGGTATTATCCTGTAAACATAATGGTCTATATAAGGCCTGCCCTCGAAATAATCCCTGTTCGAATCAAGGAGCAGTTCCTGACCGGATATCCATTTGTCCAGCTTATAAGGCCCTAACCCGACGGGCTTTCTGCCGAATTCACCTTTTGTGATGTCCTTGCCTCCAAGCAGGTGCGTTGGAAGGATGACCAGGTTCCCCCAAGAAGTGAGCGCAGGCGCAAAGGGCTTTCCATAGGTTACCCTAAAGGTGTATTTATCGAGGACGTCGGCTTTTTTGACTTGCAAAAAATCCTCACTGTATGCGGTTGGCGTCTTTTCATTGATGATCGTCTTATAACCGAACAGGACATCGTCTGCGGTAAACTCTACCCCGTCAGTCCATCTTACATTCTTTCTTAGATGGAAAGTGATGACTAATCCGTCTTTCGAGATATCCCAAGATTCAGCTAAGTCACCGATTACGCTGAGGTCAGTGTCATACTTGACGAGTCCATTAAAGATTAACCCTGCAACGTCGAACGAGGCGCTGTCGCCTGCAAGCATAGGGATAAGGATGCTTGGCTCTCCGATAGAACCAGTTATCAGTGAATCGCCGTAAGCGGGTTCGAAAGGCCCGTTTTTTGGAACTGCCTGGCCCGTTGCACGCTGGTCGCTTTCACAGCCTGCAAGGGCAAGGAGCATGAGAAGGGTGAAGATTGCGTTTTTCATTGCCTTTCAGGGCAGCACTGTCATGAGCAGTAACCAAAACATATCGTTATTATACAAAAATGTGAGGAGAAGTGGACGGTTATCATGTTTTTCCGCGTTTTTTTCTATGCCGAAGGATAATATCTCTTTGACGAGCAGATGAGATTTGGTAAGAAATATGCCATGAGTCCAGTAAAAAAAGAGTTTGGTCGGGGGTCCATGAGCTCTTGGGAAAGGAGGAATAACCAGAACAAGCAGAGGCGCCGTATTCTCCATCCCGGGCTGGATGCCTGGGTGCAGTGAGGCGTGCCAGCGGTTTTCTCAAGCCCTCAATTCTCTACTTGGGTGGCTGATTGACTCAAGTGACCCCCATAGGTTGTGGTTTTGACATCATAGAATGTCCTCACTGAAGGTAGCCGTGTTCCCCTCATCCCGAACAGACGAAGCCTTCCGGCCATGAAATCACTCCAGAAATAATTCGCGCCGGCTTTTTCGCTAGAAAACCAATCCAGCAAGTCCTCAAATGTCCACGGATATGAGATCCCACCGTAGCTTTCATGCCCACATACTACATATTGCGGTCACTTGAGTCAATCAGCTACCCAGAATTCTCTATGGCGTTGCCGTTGAAGGCTACCGGTGGTATTGCGCAGCCATCCTAAATTCCAGACGCGATGGGACAGCGGGACAGCGATTTAGGTTGTTCTTTTGTCAATAACGAACTATAATATGCACTAGGTTATGACGGTTACAAAGACAATAAGACGGAAACTCAAGAACAACACCCACTATTACGCCTATACCCTCAGTCTGAACTTTGATGTTCTCCAGTGCATCAAGAAAGTGGTGCTGGCAGAGTGGGGCAATATCGCAGAGATTCCCAGGGATCCTTTAGGTTATTTGCGGGAGGTGTAGTCTGGCAAAGGCCCAGGTCTTGCTCGTAGAGGACGATCCGCTTCAGGCGAAGGTTACGAGAGAAATGCTCGAGAAGTCTGGGTATGATGTTTCATGGGCAAATGATGGGATAGACGCGATTAAGACGGTGAAGGCTACAAAGCCTGACATCATTCTATTGGATCTCATGCTTCCAGGGCTTGACGGATATGAAGTCTGCAGGTGGCTGAAGCTTGAAGAAGCCACAAAAGGCATCCCGGTCATTATGCTCACGGTGAAGAAAGAGCTTTCAGATAAGATTTCCGGACTGCAGATGGGGGCAGACGATTTCCTTCCAAAGCCCTATGAGGCGAGCGAGCTAAACGCGAGGATCTATGCGTCGTTGCGGACAAAGGCCTTGCAGGACGAACTCAAGATGAAGAATAAACANNAACCGGAGAAGATTCCATGATGTCCTCACAAGTGAGTTCGAACGATCGAAGAGATACGCCACTCCTTTTTCGATCATCATGCTCGATATTGATCACTTTAAGAGCATAAACGATAATTATGGGCATCAGGCGGGAGATACCGTCCTGAAGGAGATAGCAGATCTCCTGCTGAAAAGCATTCGGGAGATTGATACGGCCTCCCGCTACGGCGGAGAAGAATTCGTACTTATTTTGCCGAATACGAAAAAGCAGGACGCTATCAACCTCGCGGAGAGAATCAGAAATACCATCGAAAAGAACAGCTTTTCGAGCATAAAGAACTGCGTCATAACGGCGAGTATCGGAATTTCTGGCGTTCCGGATGCGGACATAGATACCGAAGATAAATTAATACGGTGCGCTGACTTTGCCCTCTACCGAGCGAAACGGAATGGTCGAAACCGCACTGAAAGCGCGGGGGGAAAGGACCTGGATGCGAGCTCGAAATCATCCATTGATGAATGAGGCGATCCATGTATTTTTCAGGGGATCTCTTCAGGCTATCAGTGATTGAGGGCAGACTTTAAATATCGTCCTGTATACGACTCACTGACCTTTATGATCTCATCAGGCGTTCCTTCGGAGACTATCCTGCCGCCCTCTTCACCGCCCTCTGGCCCCAGGTCGACAATCCAATCCGAAACTGCCATGACATCGAGGTTATGCTCGATCACCACAACGGTATTCCCTGCGTCAACAAGCTTTCTCAGAACATGTATCAGCATGTCCACATCCCTGAAGTGGAGGCCTACCGTGGGCTCATCCAGTATGTACAAAATGTCTTTTCTCTTGCCGGAACTTAACTCGGAACATATTTTGAGCCGCTGTGCCTCACCACCTGAAAGGGTTGTTGCAGACTGCCCCAATCTGAGATAACCAAGACCAACGTCCTTCATCAGGGTAAGGACATTCTTTATGGCTGGGATATCTGCGAATAACGCAGCGCAATCGTCGACAGTCATGTTGAGAACATCGTCAATCGTCTTTCCATCGTAAGTGACCTTCAAGGTATCAATCCTGTATCGCTTTCCGTTACACTCTTCGCAGGTTACGTAGATGTCTTCAAAGAAATACATCTCAAGTTTCTGATACCCCTCGCCCTTGCACGTCTCGCACCTGCCTCCCGGCACATTGAAAGAGAAAAATCCGGGGCCGTGTCCGCGGGCCTTTGACTCAGGCTGCTCGGAGAAGAGTTTTCTAATGGAGTCGAATACCTTCAGGTATGTGGCAGGATTCGAGCGGGGAGACCTTCCGATGGGGGCCTGGTCAATGAGCCGTAATCCCTTGATGAACTCCACGCCTCCCATAGAGCCATACGGGAGGGGCGAAGCCTGTTCAAGAGCGAAGTGTTTGGCCAATGCCTTGTAGAGCGTATCTACAATGAGGCTGCTCTTGCCCGAGCCTGAAACCCCGGTGATCGCCGTTAGGCTGTTAAGCGGTATATTGAGGGTGACGTTTTTGAGATTATTCCCCGTTGCGCCACGGAGTGTCAAAGAAGGACTTTTTACCTTCTGCCGGATTGCCGTCGGCCGCTGTATCCTTTCAATCCCCCTGACGAACCGGGAAGTCAGGGTATCGGCCTTCACGAACTCCTCCATCGGCCCTGTGAAAACAATTTTACCGCCCTGCCGGCCCCCGCCGGGTCCGAGTTCCACTACCCAGTTGGCGGATTTGATAATCCCTTTATCATGTTCCACAACGATTATGGTGTTTCCCGTCTCCGAAAGCTTGGATAATATCCTCGCTATCCTTTCCGTATCCCTTGCATGGAGCCCAACTGTCGGCTCATCCAGGACATAGAGCGTTCCGGTAAGACAGGAACCCAGCTGGTTGGAAAGGTTGATCCTCTGATACTCTCCGCCGGAAAGGGTTTTTCCCTGTCTGCTGAGGGTGAGATAGTCAAGTCCGACCTGCTGGAAAAAGGAGAGTTTCAACCCAATCTGTCTCAGTATCTCTTTTGCAATATCTCTTTGAAAGGGGGACAGGTCTACGTCCTTGAAAAAGCGTACGAGTTGGGAAACAGGCATATCGCAAAGATCGGCAATGTCATAACCGGAGATCCTGTAGGCCAACGCTTCGCGCCGCAGTCTCTTCCCCATGCATATGGGGCAGGGAAAGGGAGTCCTATATCTGCTGAGGAAGACCCTCACGTGGAGTTTGTATCTCTTGGTCTCCAGATCTTCAAAGAAATCATCGACACCGTAAAAATGGGAAGTTCCCTTGAATATTGTTAACCTGTCTTCTTCCGGAAGTCGTTCATACGGCGTTCGGACATCAATATCCGCTTTTTTTGCCCCTGCGATAAGCTGACGCTTCCACCATCGATAAGCATATTTTTCCCAAGGCTCGATGGCGCCTGCTGATAAGGAAAGATGTTTGTCAGGCACCACTCGTTCCTCATCGTATTTCAGGATATTCCCGAAGCCCTTGCATTCAGTGCATGCCCCGACAGGGTGATTGAATGAAAATAAGAGGGGTGACGGCTCAGGGAGCACGATTTCACATTCATCACATGCGTGGGAGGAGGAAAACCGTAAGATTCTATGGGAGTCGGGATGATTTCGAAAGATGACCACCATAACGCTCTCATTCCCTTCCCGCCACGCCATCTCAACGGAGTCAGA
>DMNE01000118.1 GCA_003453735.1 Nitrospiraceae bacterium
CTCAGGGCATTGGCTTCTCGGTTCCAGGGATTTGACGAGTATTGGTTATTTTTGGAAGAACGAAAGTCACGTCTCCTCTCCAAGTCACTGCGTTGGAGAGAGGCAAATAGATATTTCCAGAATGTTTCTTTGAACCTGATATCGTTAACGCCTTGGGTGCCTGAGAAATGTGACGTTGTGGCTGTAAGGTTAATTTGGAGACGCGATCACGAATGCGACTTTCCGAAAAAAAGCAACGCATGCTCAGACCCTTAGCGCTTGCTCCCTAAAACAAAGTGCCACCGATGGAAATCTCACCAGGAGGATTACTGGATGATCATCACAACCNNGACATACTGTCCTGTGGAATATTCTGAGGGCGTCAATCCCATAAAATAAACGCCCCACGGATGCCGACTCGATCTGGATGATCATCACAAAGACATATTTTTCAGTTCCGCGAGGACTCCGCCTTTTACCAGATTAGCTTCTCGTGTGCGTTTGTGGTGATCCGAATCGTTACTCACATGTACAGATTTTCAGTACTTTCTGTATAATAAGGGTATGGAATTCGATTGGGATGCTCGGAAAAACCTTGCAAACAAAGACAAGCATGGAATTGATTTCGAAACCTCAAAAGCACTATGGCTTGACGAAAACAGGATCGAGATCGAAGCGCCACACCCTGTCGAAGAGAGAAGAATCCTTATCGGGCATCTCCATGGAAGCTCTGGACTGCCGTGTATACTGTTCGGGGCGAGTCCACCGTCAGGCTTATTTCCGTGAGGCGTTCAAGGGGGAAGGAGGTTGCGTTATATGAAAAAGAAAGGCCTAGCTAAAAGCGCAGGGGAGTTCGACGAGCGGTTCGATGCGGGCGAAGATGTTCATGATTTGATCGACATGGAGAAGGCAAAGGTGATACGGCACGGAAAGAAAGTCCGACTGACGATCGACGTCGCCGAGTCCCTGGTGAATGAGCTCGACGAGATACGTCAGAAGATCGGGGTGGACCGAGGAGCCTTGATAAAGGTCTGGTTGCATGAGAGGGTGATGCAGGAAAAGGCGGCGAGGAAAGTCAGCTGAGACTCGGTTCTTACGTACGCATAATACCCAAGGATGTGTAGGTCAGGCCGCCTGTGCAAGACCGAACGGAATCGTACGCCATTTTTGAGAGAAAGGCTCTGGCCACTTTCATTCGAAATGAATAAAGACCTGAAATCTGCGCTCTCGTAACAAAGGAAACTGGGTTTGTATCGACATCTGTAATGTCGCTAAAAGGGCTATCGCAGCAGGTGAAGTCGAAGATCAACATTAAAAAACTTACCCATGGCCCATCAGCCCGCTTTCACTGCAAGTTATTCTATTCCCTGTACTCCTCGTTGCAACAGATTTGACCGGTAACTGTTAAGAATGAAAACTCACGCCCACGACATAAGCCTCCTTAGTTTGTAACGGGGATAACGAATGTCCGGTATCGTTCAATATTTCAACCCGAAATCGAGAATATTGTCTTCCCCTAATTTTGCGGATTTGTGGCTGAAAGAAAGATTTTGATTTGGGGATTGTGCAATATGAAGATATAGGCATGTTTACCTGCGATCAAGCCATAGGGGCCGATGCAACCGATCTCTTCAACTACCTTACGGGCTACTCCGCGAAACAGGATTATCAGAAACTGCTGGTCGCGCCTGTCAACTTACGCAAAAAACTTGAAGAATTCATCCAACGCGAAATTATCCATGCCCAAAATGGCAAAAAGGGACACATCATTCTTAAAGTGAACCACATCGTAGACCAGCGCATGATCCAGATGCTGTATGCAGCTTCGCAGGCGGGCGTCAAAGTGGATTTAGTGGTGCGGAGTATTTGCTCTCTGATTCCCAAACTGGAGGGGATAAGCGAAAACATACAAGTCATCAGCGTCCTTGGTCGCTACCTGGAGCACAGCCGCATTTTTTATTTTCACAATGCGGGCAATGAGGAAATATTTTTGGGAAGCGCTGACCTGATGCAGCGCAATCTGAACCACCGCGTGGAAGTGATATTTCCAGTCGAACGCAAGGAACATATCCGCCACCTGCGAGACCACGTTCTTGAAACTTATCTCAAAGACAACACGCATGCGCGCATCTTGCAACCCGATGGCACTTACAAACGTGTCTCCCCCTCCCAAAAAGAAAAGAGAGTGGATGTGCAAAGCCGGTTAATGCGAAATCCCCTCTGAAACCGCAACCGTGCGACTGGGACGAGAGCCATCGCGCCTAACAGGATTGAACGCGAAGGCGGGTAGGAGAAAGAAAGCCTAAGAGATTCAGGCGGAGGGACAAAGGCAATATATTCTTGCAAATCGTACTGAGAAGCTGGCATCCAATCGTGCCTTCTAAATGAGTGCCCTCATGTTTTCCTGGCCTCGTACGTAAGAGGTAAGTTAGGTCTATGAAATAGTTTGTCCTTTTGTTGGTTTCGAACCGTTGATACACAACCCCTACCGCTTTTCTCCTTCCGAGATGGTATTGAGTGCCGACAACGCCTTCGCAATTACATTCGCTGGTAACCGAACGTACCCAAGTTGAGCGGCGTACTTCTGACCGTCCTGCAGACACCATTGGAAAAGATCACGGATTGTCTTAGCCTTGGCAGCATCCTCGTAGTCTTTGTAAAGAAGAATCCAGCTAAAAGTAACGATCGGGTAAGATTCGGGCCCTACAGGGTCTGCAATGAATACGCGCAAGTTTTCAGGCATCTCTGCCGTGGCCAGTGCGGCGGTGCAACTCTGCTCTGTTGGCGCAACGAACTTCCCTTCCCTATTCTCGAGCGTCGCCAGTTTTAGCCCTAACTGGTGAGCAAACTCGTAACTCACGTAACCAATTGAGCCAGCCGCATGCTTTATAAGTCCAGCCACCCCTTCGTTGCCCTTTGCCCGCATTGCATTGTCAGGCCAGGCGACCAAAATCTCGGCACCATACCGGGAGTGCCACTTTTCGTCTATTGCGTCGAGGTGTTTTGTAAAGGCATATGTCGTGCCACTGCGGTCTTGACGCACGACAGTGTTGATTGTTAGCTTCGGGAGCTTCACCCCCGGATTCGTCTTGGCAATAAGCGGGTCATTCCAATTCTTGATTTCCCCCAAAAAAATCGCGGCATAAGCCTTCCGCGAGAGCTTCAGGTCTCCCTTGAAATCGGGAAGGTTATAAGCGAGCACCACGCTGCCTGCCGTCATGGGCAACAATACTACACCCTTGGGAACCAAGGAAATCTCATCATCATTCATTGCAGCATCGCTTGCTCCAAAGTCCACCTTATCCTCATCCTTAATATTGCTGCCGATGAAGCGAAGTATACCCTCACCGCTTCCGACAGCGTCATAGATGATGGAAGTTTTGGGGTGGTCATTTTGGTAAGTGGCAAACCATTGTTTATACAGTATGGAAGGGAAGGTGGCTCCAGCGCCCCGTAACAAGACGCCGCCAGGTGGGGCAGTGGCTCTTGGCTTTTCCCGATCCGGTGAAGAACAACCCTGTAAGCTCCCCAGTAGAACAACAACTGTCATGAAAAGCAGGACATCTTTCAAAGTTATTGAGCGCACGCTGTCATATCGCATGGTTTCTTTTCTCCTCTCCTGTATTGACACCCGCAATTCTTTAACTGAACCAGAATTTGCTCATTTTGGTAAAGAAGCCATTCGCCGGCGTTCCGTGCACAGAATTCCCCTTAACTGAACTCGCCTCTAATATAGTCTTTGGTGTACTTCTCTTTCGGATCCTCGAAAATCTGTCGCGAATCACCGAATTCTACGAGATACCCTGTGCGCCCGCCTTCTGTGGTATCGACATAGAGAAATCCCGTATAATCGGCCACTCGCTGAGCCTGTTGCAGGTTATGCGTGACAATGGCGATTGTGTAACGCGTTTTCAACTCCAACATCAGTTCCTCGATCCTGCGAGTCGCTATGGGGTCCAGGGCCGAGCAAGGCTCATCCATGAGAAGCACTTGAGGTTCCGTCGCAATGGCCCTGGCGATGCACAGCCGCTGCTGCTGCCCGCCCGAGAGCGAAAGACCGCTTTTATGGAGCTTGTCCTTGACCTCATCCCAAAGAGCAGCGCGCCTCAAAGCTTCTTCAACTTTCTGAGCCGTTGATCCCCTGTACCCGTTCAGTCTCAACCCGAATGCGACGTTATTGAAAACGCTCATGGCGAAGGGATTAGGTTGTTGGAATACCATGCCGATAAAACGTCGCACAGAGACCGGATCTACAGAAGGATGATAGATATCTTTGCCTCTGAAGTGCACATGCCCATTAAACTTAAAGTCTCGCACGATGTCGTTCATCCGGTTCAGGCAGCGCAGCACTGTGCTCTTGCCGCATCCAGAAGGGCCTATAAAGGCCGTTACCTTGTTTTTTCTTATTGGGATGGTCGTGTCCCGGACAGCCTTAAAAGTGCCATAGTACAGCTCCTGTATGTTACAGTTAATAACAACATCCTCATGAGCTTTATCAACGGCCACCTGATGAGACTGTGCAG
>DMNE01000051.1 GCA_003453735.1 Nitrospiraceae bacterium
TCTCCTCTTTTTCCGAATTACACTACGACTCCGCCGCCTTACCTCGGACATGGAAATCTTCCGGAATAGTGATTTCTCAGCGTCTCCTGATCTATCGCCCTTCTTAAAGGGTCGTTCAGGAGATGAAATCGAGCGCCTTGGATCGATCTTCGCGCAGATGGCTGAGCGGATCACTCAATTGATAAAGGAACTCAGGCAGACTGATATCCTTCGGCGGGAATTCATCGCTAATATTACGCACGATCTTCGGACGCCCCTGACATCTCTCCGGGGATACCTTGAGACATTACTCCTAAAGGAAGGAGAGGTGACGCCCGAGGAGTATCGGAACTATCTCACGATCGCCTTTAAACGTTCTGATCAGTTGGGGAAGCTGGTTTCGGGTCTCTTTGAACTGGCTAGACTGGATTCACCCGATGTCCAAGTCCGTTTTGAATCTTTCTCTCTCGGTGAACTCATGCAGGATATAGTGCAAAAATTCCAGCTTGTTGTTGAGAAGAAGAAGATCAGGCTCCAAACTGATTTCGTTGAAGATCTTCCCTTTGTCTTTGCAGACATCGGGCTTATGGAACGGGTGTTTGAGAATCTCATTGAAAATGCTTCTCGGTATACCCCGGAAGGCGGTTCTATCACCACAGCGGTTGTTCCTAAAGAGCAAAGGTTGATGATAAAGGTCTCTGATACCGGCTCGGGTATCAGGCCAGAGGCTATACCGTTTCTGTTTAATCGCTCTCACCGGCTGAAAAGGGAACGTCCGAAGGACGCAGAGGGGGCTGGCCTCGGTCTTGCTATCGCCAAGAGAATCCTGGAACTGCACGGAAGCGACATCGACGTTCAAAGTGTGGTCGATGTCGGGACGACCTTTATGTTCACCCTACCGATTTAAAATGCTCAATCGTGATATCAATAGTCGAGTTCTGACAGATCCATCCTCGGTTTTTCATTTTTCGTCTGTGACTAAATTATTATTTTTTCGTGATGATTTCGTGATTTTTTAGTGCTAACCTGAAATTAGGAAATACCCATTACACTTCTGTTTAGGGATTCCGTTTGTCAACTGAGGTGAGGAAGAAAGTTAGGTCGCACTCATACGTGCCCTTGATGCTTGGCGCGGAGGCAGCCAGTTCATGCAACATGGAAACCGGAGAGGAGGTGATGAAAAAGGAGAACTGCGACAGATAGGCCATTAATGATGCAGACACTTCCGAATCATCACATTGAGTGCACTCACATCGATGAGCATGCGGGAAAGGGGGTTGATCAAGGATAACGCAATCTCGAGGTCGGACTTAGCATGTCTCTCAGACTCATCAGGCAAGAATGCGCCAAATTTGCAACAATGACAAAAAAGAAAGGAGAGGAAGCTATGAATAAGAAAATATTAGCGGTGGTTTTAAGTGCAGCGATACTGATGATCTCGACAGTTGTAGCCTTTGCGAAGGGCCAAACTTGCGAGGAGGCGGTCGGGGCTGCGTATACCATGACCAATGATTCCACCGGTAATGAAGTGGTCGTTTTCAACCGCGATGTTAATGGTATCCTGACAAAAGTAGGCACGATATCAACAGGCGGTGACGGTTCCGGCTCACAAGGGACGTTGGGCGGACTGGACTCGCTTGGCTCTCAGGGATCCCTCGTGCTCAGCCGCGACCAGCGATGGTTGTTAGCCGTTAATGCCGGAAGTAATGAGATTTCCGTCTTTCGGGTTGTTCCAGATGGGCTCAAGTTAGTCGACAAGGTGAGTTCCGGAGGAAAATTTCCTGTGAGTTTGACCATTCTTGAAGACCTTGTATACGTCCTGAACACCGACTTCCTGAACGCCGGGGCATCTCCTAATATCACTGGTTTCAATCTGAGCGACACAGGCCAATTGACACCTCTTGCTAACTCCACTCGATCTCTATCCAAACTGTCCATGGGAATGTTTGGCCAGGTGGGATTCAACCCGGAGGGCGACATATTCGTTGTAACAGATAAAGCAAACAATAACATTATCGTTTTCTCCATAGACGATAACGGATTGCCAAGCATGAATGCTGTGACTTCGCCATCCAATGGTACTACGCCCTTCGGGTTTATCTTTGACCACCGAGGGCATCTGCTGGTCGTTGAGGCAGGCACCAATGCGGTTTCATCTTACGAGATCCTGCCTGATGACACTTTGCAGGTGATAAGCCCGTCTGTGCCCGACAACCAACAGGCTTCTTGCTGGATACAGGGGACCGAGCGCGGATTGATATTTACCACCAATCCCGGCAGCTCGAGCATCTCCTCTTTTAGGCTCAACGCGGGGAAAGGCACGCTTAGCTTACTGAATGGAACGGCCGGGATGGGTACTACGCCCCTTGATTTTTCTATTGTCCAAGGTCGATTCCTGTATGCTTTGGACCCTAAGAGCGGGGGGATAGACATGTTCAAAATCCAAAACGACGGCAGCCTGACTAATTTGGGCACGGTCGCCGGAGGACTCTCTATTCATGCGCAAGNNTTTGTCCACATGGATGACTGGCCCGATCCTCGTCCGCCCAGCCGTTTTAGGACTAATGCCAATGGACTTTGCAACTGCGTCTCCATGTAACTTTCTATAGTTGACCATGGTCGCGATGGGGACGTGTTGAATGATGGCACGTCCCCGTCTCCTTGCAGACATAGTTCAAGGAGAAAAAACACACGATCTCCTTAAGACCGTC
>DMNE01000318.1:0-1630 GCA_003453735.1 Nitrospiraceae bacterium
ACAATGGGGACCACCTCTCATTTGGCACAACACTCTGGAGAATGGGAGGATTCGAAGAAGTTATTCCATTAATTATTGCCAATAAATTGCCGACCTGGTCGTATTGGTAAATCAGACCGTTATTACTTTTAAGCACTCTGGACAGCTGGCCACTGTCATCATAGAAATAATTGGCTTGATCGGCTATTGCGAAAGCGACAATTGAAACGTAACAAATGAGGATTATCAAAAAGAGGCGAATTAATTTTCCGGCTGCAATTTGCATAATATGGGCGGAAAGCTATCAAACAATAAATCCGATGTCAAATAAATAATTCTATCTATACGTGCGTTTTCTATAGTTTTATATTTCAATAAATTTAATTTAGGGTTCGATATGCCTCTTGCGAATTCGTGAGTCATTGATGCCTGCAGGACTAGAAATGAGGGAAACCCGAGAGGCTTTAGCTCCAGCCTACTTTCATATGCTGGACGTAAGCCGCATTCTCATATCATTACTTGCATGTATCGCTTAAAGGGAGTTATCAATAGGGAAGGTGTTCCGGCCTTTCCGCGGAGTTGACGGCGTAATCCTCACATTCAAGGTTCTACCTTTTCAGCATCTTTTTGAGTGAAGATGCGTTTTTGGCGGCATATGAGCGATAACAATTATTAAACATCGCGTATACCGCATTGCCCAAGTCTTCTGATCCTTGAATTGAAGGGATGAATTCTCTCAGCTCTTCATCCGAGTAAAGATAATCGTATCTCAAAGAAGTTTCAATCCCCTTTTTAAGCCAGTTCCCCTTGTTCCTGCCATGGAAACGAAAATAGGCTGTTTTGGAGGTGACCTCGGGAAGAAATGGTACTGTGGCAAGATTCCCATATTGAGGCTCATCTGCCACGATGTAGGTTATCCCGTTCTCCCTTAATATGGTCAATGTTGAAGTCCGGTTTTCCGGGATAAGCCAACTCCCATGACGGAACTCCACGGCTATGGGCAAATCCTTCATCCTTTCCTTGCATTTCACAATATAATCCAGGTTAGCCGGCTTGAACTGGAAAGACTGGGGGAACTGGAATACCAGGACGCCCAATTTCCCGGCCTCTGTCAGGGGCTGCAGAACTTCCCGGAATCGATCGGCCAGGGCATCTAATATGTGAGACTCGTTGATGACCAGGAACTTTTGATTTTGCTGTCCTTTCCCCAGCACTTTAAATATGTCTTTAGGCAATGTTGAAGGATCAATCCCGTGTCCGGTTAAGGCGCCGTAAGCCTTAATATGAAAGATGAAGTCATCAGGGGTTCTCTTGCTCCAGAGGAGCGCATTGCCTATATCGGGTATTGCATAATAAGTTGAGTCCACCTCAATCGTATTGAACTGAGAAGCATAGAACTTTACTGCACCCGGGTAAAATTCATGGCTGGCAATCAGGGTTTTTTCTGCCCAGGAGCAAGTCCCTATCCTGATCATTCTTAATTATAAAATATGAGGAAGTACCTGACCTGATGCGATTATAAAGGGCCATTTTTCTGGTCCTGCTTGCCCTCGTTTTCCTGTCTCACCCCAAAAAAAAGTGAATTATGAACGCGAATTTTCCTTAAAATCGGGTCTTTTTTCCTTCTTGAATCTGCTTTTATGCTTGTCAT
>DMNE01000318.1:1639-8957 GCA_003453735.1 Nitrospiraceae bacterium
GGGGGTGAAACTTTATATAAACGTATGAGGAAAACAAAAACACAGAAAAATCAGAAAACGAGTGCAGGGCCGCTGGTCATAACGGATATTATCCGGCCCTGTGCCTTCCTATATAACTTCCATTTTCGTCTGGAGCAAATCCTCTATCTACCCGAGAGTTCCTTTTCATCTTTCATCCCTGTAACCCGGGAACTCGGGAGCAGTTCTATAAACCGCAGCACAACCAATAACGGAGGGGAAACCACACCTGCTTTCTATAGGAACGCCATCTGGGGCCTGCTCTATCCTGCTATTGTTACCGGCATCTGTGCCGTCCTCTATTTTGTGCTGAGCGCCGCCATAGGTGGATTANNGGGAATAGTCATGAACGTAGAAATCATAAACCAAGATTATGAGGAGACCAAATTGTACATAAAGAAAGAAGATTTCAACTACCTGGAGGGGCTTTATAAGACCCTGGATGAGGGAAAGCGGAAGGCAATCCTCGACCATATCAAAAAAGAGGCTGCCAGGAAGGCTGGCGAGGACGTAATCACCAAGATTCTGATCGTGGATGCGGACATGGACAGGGAAGCCCTGGATTCAGCGAGTTTCATTACCAGGACCATGATTAAGAAGGCCTACAAGGCGGCCAAAGGGGGATAAATGAAGCTATTTATGAAGGACATGGTACCGGATGAAAGAATCAGCGCTTGTTTTGTCCTTGGGGCAATGGAGCTCAGGGAGAGCAGAAACAAAAAACCCTACCTCCTGCTTAGCCTTTCGGACAAAACCNNATAAAGGGATTTCTCTGGAACAATCCGGTCCAAACAGCTGCTTTTTTAAAGGGAAAGACATTTGTAAAGGTGTACGGCACGACAAAGATGCTGAACGGCGGGCTGATTATCAATGTGAAAAATATAGGTATTGCCCGCAAAGATGAGATAGGTGTGGTCCCGTCTATTCAAATGAATCTTTTTAATCAAAACGGCATTACGGGTAGACATGAAGGCGCAGTGGATAAAAAGGAGGTGGCGGCATGACAAAGAAAAAGCAGGGGAAAAACCCTTTTCTGGAAGGAGAGAAATTCGAGGACCTGACACCTCTTGCCCGGGAACACCTGGGCTTTCCTGGAAGAATGCTCTATCACAGTAAGAGCCTGGCCAAGCCCACGACCATATTCAATGCCAACCTATTCAACAAGGAGGCCAGAAAGATATGGTACGGGGACCTCGAAATCGAGCGAGACAGGGAGGCCCTCCTCAAGCTCTCTGAAGAGCTGGGCCCCCTGTACATACTCTGGGAAATGGACGGACGTTTCCTTGAGTCCGAGCCAACCCCGGGCTACGTAAAGGCAAAAGCTGCCGTTACCGTGGCCGATGGGGAAATCACTTACAGCGAGCATTTCAAAAAATATATCGAGGCCATGAAGGAAAGACTGGCGAGAATCGCAAAAAAAAGAAAAGACCGCGGCGTGGTCTCTATCATAGCCGAAGGAAAAGAGGCCGAAACGGGGATGCGCTATGACATACACCATAAATCCGGCAAGGTGGCAAGAGGCCATCACTATATGGCAATTACGCCGGATATAGTAGGCGGCTTTGCCTTCGGGAAGACTGCGAAAAGCGCTCTGCGGGCCCTCAAACGGATTTATACACTGAGCAAGAAGGCCCGGAAAACAGCAAAACGGAACCCAAAAGGGTTCGGACAATAAAGGAGACCAATAATGATCTATTACAGAAGGATTAAATGCTGGTGGAACGGAAGAAAAGACGGCCAGCAGAATTACCCCATTACTTGCGATGAGAGCCGCCCGGAGTTCGAAAACGAGCTTCACAGGGCATGCGGGCATGAGCTCTCCGTCCTGGCCAAGAGCTGGCACGAAGGGGAGAAAAAGGCAGAGGCCGCCTTCAGGACCGCCACCCGGGGAAAAGAGAAGGCAGGCCGGGCTCTGGAGAGCGCGAAAAAGACCCTGTCAGCCTCGGAAATGGCCCTCAGCGAGGCTGAGAGGCTCTCAGAGGGGCTGGAACATGTCTCCCCCGGCCGGACAACGTACCTGGCTCTCATGGCCCTTCTGATACTGCTTGAGTTCCCGCTCAATGCCGCAGTATTCGAGGTCTTCGGGCGTTCGACCCTGGAGACCTGGATATTTGCCCTGGTCCCGAGCTTCTTTATCCCCATACTGGCCCACTTCATGGGTCAGTCCCTTAAACGGGGGCTCAGATACAGGACGCCTCTGACCCTCTTCGGGGTGTCTGTGACCTCTCTTTCGGGCCTGTTGGCTGTCCAGGCCTATATCCGGGAGAAGTACTTTACCCAATCCGGGTACCAGCACGTCGTGGGGTTTACCCTGAACACAAGGGCGGTCACTCTGGCCTTTCTGTTCCTGAACCTGGTAATCGCGCTTGTTTCGTTATGGCTCTCCTATAACGCCAGCCCGAGCAACCCGGGGACCTATAGCAAAACCACCAAACTGCTAAAGAAGGCAAAGAAGGCATACGAGGCCGCTGCCAGGCGCCTCGTCAAGGCGGAGAGGAACGAACTTAGAGCCTCAGAGAAGCTGGATAAGATAGAGGCCCGTAGAAAACACGATTTCGCCCAGACCATTAATGAGGCCGAGCGGGTCAAGAANNGGAATTTCGCCTACTACTACCGGCACGTCAATATGCAAAACCGGAGCGATAAGGCAAGGCCGGCCTGTTTCGGAGAGGAGCCCCGGTTCGAAATGCCGGAAACCCTGAGGATGATGGAGTGGCAACTGGGGGCGAATGTGCCCAATTCAAAGTCCATAACGGGTATCCGGAAGGGGTCAGAGGCTAGATTAGCCGCCCTGTGTCTCGCCGGGGGAGAGAATGAACAAGCTAATCGGTAGCATACTGCTTTTCATAGCGGTCCTGAACGGTGTCCCTGCTTATGGCGGAAGCAGCAAGACCGTATTCGTCCTATTTGACGTAAGCGGGAGCACTCAGGGCAATCGTAAGGAGTACCTTGAGGGGTTCAGGAGGATACTGGATATAAGAAGTCCGGCCGAAGCCGGCGAGTCCAGGCTGGGGCTCCAGGACGCCATTGTAGCCGACGTTATCACGGATAACAGCCTTTCCACATCCCGGATGCCCATTGAAAAGGAGTTCAATTACTCATTCTGGCGCGGGCAGAACGTAACCTATAATGCCTACCAGTCCATTTCCGAGAAGGAGAAGCTCGCAAAGGAAGCCGAGGCCCTGCTCTTTCAGAAAGGGACCAGAGGGACGGATATCCTGAGCTCTTTGAGGCTGGCCGAAAGAGTATTTGGCAGGTACAAAAGGGAAAGGTCCGTCCTGGTCATATTCTCCGACATGATTGAGCAGTCGGCCGGCTANNCCAGAAATTATCCGGCAGGAGAAGGCAAAGGGACTGCCAAATCTGGTAGGTGTCGTCGTATATGCAGCCGGCGCCAATGCCAAAACAAGCGCCAGATTTTTGAGGATACGGGCTTTCTGGGTGCGGTACTTCAGTGCTTGTGGAGCGGTATTGGACAAGGCCAGCTATGGCCGGGCTTTCATGGGAATTTCCGGATAGGAGACCGGCTATAGCTTGTTCACTATTGAGGGAGCGACAATTTACAATTTCTCCAACTTGGAAGACCCGGCATACGAGGCCGAAATAGTACGGGGTATCGGGAAAAATATCCGTACCTTGAGGCTTGCCCGAAAGCTTACTCAAGAGGCGCTGAGCTACAAGGCCAGCATAAATGCCAAGTATCTGGGGGAAATTGAACGGGGCGAAAAAAATCCTACTGGACTGGTGATTTTCAAGCTAGCTCAAATTCTAGAGGCCCCGATTTCAGAGATCATGCCACATACGGGGTATGGTGGCCTTCTGATGGAAGTGGAGAAACTGTTTGAGGGCAGAAAACCCAATGACCTAAAGAAGGCCATCCGGCTGATGGAGTGTTTTCTGGATCTGGTAAGCGAGAATGAGGAGTAAACCTATGATGCACATTATTGGCCTAGGAGGGAAGGCGTGAAAATTAAACGTCTCGAACATAAGGTCAACCCTGTTGTCGATGCCAAAGAACTCCTGCGACAAGCCAAATTAAAAAGGAAGAAAGTCTACGACGTTACCAAAGTTTTAAACATCAAACATGAGGTCAACAACTTTTATTTCGATTCTCTCATAACAAAAGGGTTCCCCTTCCATATGGCACGATGGGCGCAGAGGCTTATTGATATTCCCGATAAGGATTTTGCCAGACTCATTGGTATAAGTATGAGCGCTTTCCGGCGCCTCAAAATAAAAAAAGGGAGATTATCGCGTATTTCGAGCGATCAAGTCTACCGCCTATCCGCTTTATTTGCCTTTGGGGTAGATGTGCTCGGAAGTGAAGACGCTGCCCGGGAATGGTTCGCCCGTCGCCCTCTACCTCTCGGACGACGGACTCCGCTTGAACTGGCGGAAACGGACCCCGGCTCCAGAGAGGTGGAAAGCCTTCTAAACAGTATCAGGTATGGCGGTTGTTTATAGGGGAAAATGGTTAAGGAGGGACCAAAAAAAGAAACATTTGTCTTTAAGGAAAGAGCTGGGGCAGGTGGCATATGCCTGCCCCTGAGGCACTTAAGATTCCTAACAACAAAAGGAGAGAAAAGGGTTAGGTATGGATATGGGATCCAAATTTATAAGCTCGACCTCGATTTTAGATAAATTGAATAGAATCATTTTGCTCATAATGATGGTATGTATTCTTACAGGCTGTGCAGCTTCATGGAAACCCGTCGCGACGCTCGATGAATTTGCGGTCAAAGCGGAAGTTGAAAAATCCAGAAATTGGCAGAAACAGACACAGGCAAGAGCCGGAGTTTGTGGCGTCCTCGGCGGCAGTATTGTACTATTGCCAATCGGCCTTCTTTACTGCTCGGCTTGGAGCGAAAAAGGCATGACTATCCCAGAAATAGCGCAGGCTGCCGCTTACCAGACCTATGATCAATCCAATCTTTTTGGGCAGCATTATGTTGCATACACGGACGGGCGTATCAGTATGGATTTTTGGATTGCGGGTCGACGTGGAGATATTGAGGATAATACACAGGTCATAGGTATAACTTACCTTAATCAAAATGAGGACCGCGTCTATTATGAGGCATGGTTGGTAAAAAACCAGGATGGCAAATATTATGAGTACCACATGCCGGTCCTCCAAAGAATAGGTCAGGACCTTGTTTATACCTTTGATAAAGCAAAAAAGATTATTAAAGCAAAGAACGCCAAGGGCGGTATGGGAACGCGATTCGCGATGGAGATCGAGGTAGAGGAAAATGGTAATAAACTCACCATAGATTTCAGGGATATTTCAAAAGACTTCCGAGAATATATAAATGAGATAGGGCCAGAGCTTATATATATGAACTGCCTTAATGCCCACTCCTGTCATCCAGAACCCGATATGAAGAGGCCGGAATTTCACGACACGACCGTAGAAAAGCTAAATAGCAATTAAAAATCTGAAGAAAAACTGAAGGGAGGTCTTTTCATGTTCGAATCAATCCTGTCACCCGCGTTAATTGTATTAGTTATTTCAGTGGTGTTCCTTCTTATACTTCGAAATCTTATGCTCTGGTATTGGAAAGTGGACATCATTGTCCAGAAAATGGACACAATAATAGAGGAGCTGAGAAAGATCTCGGCCAAGAACGTTTGACAACCATACTCGATGATGAGACGAGTACCATAGCTTTCGAAATACCTCTTATATAGGATCAATTTGCAGGCAAAAACCAGGATTGAAATACTGTTAGCCATCGTGGGCGGCGACGAGACCGCTCTCAAGCTCATTCAGGATGTCCTGGCTCGAGCTTGCAACTATGTGAATCTGGTCTTTAGGATGGAGAGGGCCCTCCAGATGCACCGTTTAAAGCCCGACAGCGAAGACCCGAAAGGACTTACGAAAGATCTGGAGGGCCTGCGGAGGATTGGATATGACGATTTGGTCTATTCTATTAAAGTCGCAAACAGGTATCTCTTCAATACCTTCGAAAATACGTTTTCTCCTGGTGGGATTTACTCCGAAGATCCAATCCATTTGACAGATTATTCCTACAGAAGGGAAATAGAAAACTGGGCCGGGGAACTGGTCATGTCTTATTTTAGCGGAAGGAAACAGGCGTAAAGGGTACTATTTCAGCCAGGGCTTATCATGAAAGGCCTCAAAAGTGGGGTGACCACAGATCGGTGGACATTTCCCTGGCCAGCTCTTCTGCTATCTCAGGCGATTTGCCTTTCTGCAGGAGCTCCGCGTATAACTCAAACTCCAGGTCCTCTCGACTCGTACAGTGGTCGTAACTCCTGACGTTCTCTTCTGAGATCCCCAGTATTGTTACAACATCTCTTAGAAGTCTGTTCCCTTCGATGACTGATTTCGGTTTCTTTATTAAATTCGCCACTCTGTATCTCCTTTCGATTAAAAAGCTTCTGAGGCTATTTTAATTGAAGACCGCAGTCTCTTGGTATCCGCGGTAATGCCTATTTCAGCCTCGATTGCATCCAACCTGGCCTTCACCCTCTCAAGGGGGTCCTGAATTAAGAGATATTCAGCCGTGCAGGCGACCTCACCTATTCTTTCCCAGAGCCCTGGATGTAAATCAGTGATGTCGTACAGCATGTCGTGAAGATCCTTCAGTTTCGATTTATCCATTCATTTTCTTCTCCGTGTTCTCTTATATAAGAGTTCATGCTCCAAAAGTCAAGTTCCCGGGTCAGTTCTCGGGTCAGTTCTGTCAAGGGAGAGTCCGTAATCTGTTCCNNGAAGAAGGAGTGGCCCCTCTCAGCTAGAGGCCGGCATACGGAAAAGGCTCTGAATGGGGCCCTCGAGGGCGGTATTTACAGAAAATAGCCTGAACATCTTACCTGTCGCTTTCTCACAGTACTCAACACTGCAGAGTAGCCTGTAAATTGTGAGGAGTACAAGTGGAAATACGCTTTAAGTTAGCCAGCCTATAGGTCCAAAATACAGGTTTGTCCGGGCCCAACTGCTTTGCTACCGCTGTTAGAAAATCAGCTATTGATTTCAGTGAAAATAAGGGTCTAAAATACGAAGAAATTAAGGGAGGGGTCGATTCTTCAGTGGCTATCAGGGCGAACGGAGAGCAGCCTAATAATAAGCCGCTCGCCCATGTCAGTGAGGATGGCCGGATACATCCGCTCTATGACCATTTGATCGGGACTGCCGATCTTGCAGAGAATTTTGCCGATGAGTTCGGGTGCCGAGAATGGGGATATTTGGCTGGGCTATGGCATGATTTGGGTAGGCAATTGCAAAGAAAGGAGGATTATCCATGAGACCATATCCCGTTAAACTTGAAATTTC
>DMNE01000318.1:9018-10440 GCA_003453735.1 Nitrospiraceae bacterium
ATAGAAATATGCTCACCTGTTGTCTTCCACAATTACACAACTAATTACGGAGGACCTCTCAGGAAAGGCGAGCAGATAAAAAAAAGTAACAATTACCAACTCCTCGCCACAGTTCTTATTAATGTTTGTTATAGGCTTTATGGAGAAGTTAAAGATAGGAATGCTCGTCCGCGGTCTCTATCGCATATGGCGCAATTGCAAGTAAACAGGGGTTGTAATCAGCTTCACGTATGTCAGGACATATTCATTCGCCGATTATCTAAGGGCCAGTGTCACGAAATGCCATTTCTCGGATGGCGTGAATTTGCACCCGATTATATCGGCCCTTTTCGTGAAACAACAAAGGTGGAGGAAAGCATAAACCTTACACTACCGAGTCTGCTGCATGCCGTGTTTGAGCCATCAGGTCTAAAAAATCCTCAGTTTAAGCAGGGCAAGGAAATCAAGAACGGGAGGCTCGAATATGCTTAACGAACTCAATGACCTTGCGAGAAGCCTGAAGAGGGCAAATATCGTTAACGAAGACTGGCACTCGAAATTTAAACCATGCCCGAAATACAAGGCCTTTTGGATGTACCCTTCGGAGAAAGGGGAAATTGAAGCTATCGAACCTGTAGCCGGGGGAATTCAATTAAACGGAATAAGGAAGTGGGAGGCGAATAATGGCGAGTCTTTTCCGGTGTTCAATATTCCGCCCCTCTACGATGCCGTTGAAGTTACGGCAAAGCAAAAACTTACTGGAATAAAGAAAAGGCTTCAGGGAAATGAGGGTATTTCAATAGATGAGATTAATGAGGCAATAGCAATATGCAAGCCTTGGGATGAGGAAACCAGGAATAATACCGGGATCAAGGTTAAAAACAGCCTTAACCGCACAGCGGAAGCGGTCAAGCACATGTTGGGCCGTGTACCCCAAAGCTTTATGGCCATTTCAGACCTTATTGATAGGGCTAAGAAGGTGGAATTTACTGCCTTCTACGATTCTGTTAGTAAATTGGCAATAGAAGGATTATCTGAAGGAAAAGCGGAGTTCATAGATATCTTATTTAAGGGGCAAAATAGCATACAGCTAATCTTTGAATTAAGAGATTGGGCACGAAAGTATGACTACCCTGCTATACACAGGGAAGTTCAAAAATGGATGAACTCAATGTTCCTCGAACAAATAAGGAAAAAGCAGGGTAATGCTCAGTTATCTGCAGATGGCTTTGGCGAAGACGCAGCAGGTAAAGACGAGCAGAAGTACCCGGAAGTAAAACTTCCTGTGCTTGGACAAGTAAAACTTCGCTCAATGTTTAAGGACATACCAGCCCAGACGAGATATGGCATGATCGAGGCCGATTCATTTCCGGCCGGAAACAAAGTGCGCATGGAGATGAAAAGTGCATTAGAATGGCTCGTTGCAGAAGAACGAAAAGGACA
>DMNE01000234.1:0-4426 GCA_003453735.1 Nitrospiraceae bacterium
TGATATTTTCACAAGTCCTGGACTTCATGCCCCTGCATACATTCAGACGTTGTGTTGCCGGTATGAGGGAAACAACAACGTCAGAAGTTGTAACCAACATCTCTGCATGGTTTTTGCCTTGTTGACATATCGGAAGGGTCTCCGCGGTATCGAAGCATGTCTTCGAGCATAGCAGCAAAGCTCTAGCACATGGGTATCTGCGGTACTGTTGTCCAATCAAATCTTGCCAATGCCAACGGACTTCTGTATTGGTTACAGGGCCGGATATAGCAGTACTGAAGATACAATGGACTTGCCCAAGGACTGAGGTTCAGCAAGGTGCTTGCCTGTGGAACTGCGCAGTATACATACGACGGCTCGGGCAAGATCCACAGGATCGGCCATAGACAGATCGCTGTCTTTTCGGCAGGCCGGAAGATATTCAGCAGCACCCTGAGCGCCTCGTACAGTATCGGCACACGACACTGGATACGAGAATATTCAAAAAGCCTCTGCAGAAACACGGGAGCTCTGCAGGCAGACAAGAGCTTTCCTACTGCAGCGAGACATCAGCGGGTGTCGGCTTCGCTCATTAGCTGGTGCAGTATGACAGTCCTACGCCTGTGCCCTATCCAGGCCAGTGCCGTTCCCAAAAGGAAACCCCCATCATCACTGCAACAGGAGTCTGATGGTCGGAGGATCGCCAAGATTTTCGCTTACATGATCTGTTCTATCCCGATTGCAATTAATAAAATGCCTGCCACTACTGCAGCCTTATGAGTTATATTCCACCTTGTGAAGAATTCGGCAATGTAGTTTCCTGCCCAAAGGGCAATAAAGCTTAGCACGGCTGATAGAAAGCCTACCCAAAATGCGCTTAAGCCGATCATCCCGGCACTTAATCCTCCGCCCACATTGTTTATTGACATAGCAATGCCGAGGAGCGTCGCCTCTTTAAAATCAATATGCTTTGAATTATCCATATCGGCATCTTCGGGCTTCAGAATAACATGGTAGACATTTTTTTTGTCTTCCCGGTCAGACTCTTCGGAACCATTCTTCTTTCTTCTTACATATGGTTCTAAGATCATCCATAAACCGATAGCTGTCAAAAGCAACATAGCTATTACCGAAGACAATTGTTTGCTCAGAACTCCAGATATCATTGTCCCTGAAAAAGCAGCAAAGGTCGAGATAACAAAGGTAATTACAGAGATCCAACCATTTATGAGAGTGCCTATCTTTATTCCCCGGATGCTATATGCAATTCTGACTCCTACGTTATCAACGTTATTTGTCAGAGCAATAAAAAATGTGTACAAAAAATGGTGCATCGTATTTACCCCCCGTCGAGAGAATCTGGATCTGCGCGTTTTATTATGAATCTATTGTGTGACGCCCTGCAATCCTTATGAATAATCAGTCTTATGTTTTCTTTTGTCTAACCGCAGGGCGCAGCCTTAACAAAAAGTGGCTCCTTTCTTTGAAAACCTCCTCCCAATTATCTGTCTGTCACAGCGTTACATGACCGCCGCCGCTGCTTCATAGATATTGGCCCTGTCCGTGACGCCTACTCTAAGCATAGCAAAGTTCAAGACCGAATGTACTCAAAATTAGAGGCAAGTAATGGAAAGAGTCCTGAAAGACGAATTATTGTAGCTCCAGGAGTATTTGCAACAGTTAGGGCAGCTGCATCCTGCGGCAGCAAAACAAAAAAGTAATAACTGAACCTATTTAGATTATTAATAGTCGCCATAAATAATTCTCAATTGAAAATCGCTTGACGGCATGGTATTTTTAAATCAGAAGGACCTAACCGACAAAAGCCAAACCCTTCGTGAGGAGGGGGCGGAAAGCGACGGGTCTTTAACTAAGATAGCCGAGCTGCCGAAGGACGAAAGGTGGTTCGGTTTTTCTATTTTATAGGGTTTTACAACGGAAGAGGAGGTGCACTATGAAAGCAAGCGCTGTCAGTGAGGACATAGGATATCATGAAGGAATAGGCCATGCCGGCATGACCGTCAAGGACGGCATCATAGGCAGCCTGAAAGGGATCAATGAGATAGAGGCAGAGATTGTAAGCCTTGTTAGGAACACCGTATCAAATACCCTCCGGGCGACCGGTGGAGTGGCAGAAGAGAGCCTCTCAGTTGCAAAGGATGTGGTGAAGGGTACAATATCTGCGACAGAGGAGGTCGGCTCAGGTCTCGTCCTGAGTACAAAGAGCGTGGCAAAGGGCATTGTGATGGGCGTTAGTGATATCGGCGGGGATGTTATAAGCGTCGCCGGCCACACCGTTAAGGGAGCGGTCAAGGGAGCTGCTGAGGTTGGAGCAAATGTGGGCCTCGTCGCACGGAGAGCTGTTGACGGGGTGATCGAAGCGGTAAAGGAAGTGGGAGGAAATGTGACAGAAGTTGCCCAAGCGGCTGTGTGCGGAGCTATTGAAGCGGCTGGCACTATCGGAAACACCGCGGTGAAAGCGGTGAAGGGCACGCTGGTAGGAGTTGTTGAGGGCGTAAAAGAGATCGGAACTGCTATGTTTCCAAAGGTATAGCCGACAACAGACGCTTTGCGAGAAAAAGTCGCTTTTTCTTGACGCAGAGCAACTGAAGAAGGCTCGACGAAAGAAGGAGCCAGAACAAACTAGCGTAAAGCCTGAGGGAACTTGTTGGTTGCCTGGTTTTGTGACCTAAAGCCTCAGATAAGAAAAGAGTTCTGGTAAGCAAAAAAGAGTGCTATGCTCTTGGGAGGAAAGGTAAGTCATGGCAACTGCTTTTCTATATGAAAACGATACGGACCAGAAGCAGCATTTCAGGGCTGTGCAGATGCTCGCAAGAGACTTAAGTATGCCTGAGGAGGAAGTAAAGAGACTTTACGAGACAATGTTGAATTGTCTCAAAGAGAGAGCAAGGATAAAAGATTACCTGGTTATCCTGGCGAGTCGTTGTGTTAAGGATGTGATAAAGGGCAGAGAGGTTCCTCAGGATGTGACGGAAGCCGCCAGCTCGAACATCTGTTGGATGGGATGATGTGGTGGGGATTAAAACGCGAAGGCTCGCAGTTTAAATCCTCTCTCTGCCACCAAAAGTCGTCTTTACATTTCAGCTCGTTAGAGGCTGTCAGACAAAAAATCTGGCGGCCTTGCCTGCTTCAACCGAATACTGAACGGAACTGAGATTCAAACCCCTTCCTGCCACCGAAAATATGGCACAAAAAGATAAAGGAAATATACTTCTCACAGAACCTTGAGTGCCTTCGAGTAGCCGCTGCTAAAACTCATCGACTTTCGCTACAACATAATCAAAACTGCTCGCAACTTCGGATTGAGTCTTCCATAACCTTTAGGTCAGAAACTATCCGGTCTGTGTCCCATCGCGCGTTAAATGAGCTCACAAATAAACATTGCACCAGAAGGGGTATCGGCCATAGCAGCAAACTTAACACTGCCCTGAATTCTACTTAGTGTGTGATGAAATGTGCGTTCTCACTGAACGGGCCATGATGAAAAATCAAAACTGTAAGCAATTGGGAACGATCAGCTTCTAAAAAGCAGGGAAAGCTCCATTCATGTGTAAAAGAGGACTAATCCGACGTCGCTTCCCAGCATAAACAATATGAAGCGAGAATTTAATGGAAAAACAAGAAAGGAAGATAAAAAAGACTTTTGTATAAAGCTGTCGATACCTGCGTAGGGCTTGGACTGACACAACCGCGATCTTCCATAATCCTCTTTACTAGGCGCACTATCAACTCCCTAGCTGATTGTCTCTGCAGACCCTCATGAAGTTTCCCATACTTTCCCTGGAAATCAGGATCAGGAAGATTGTTTGAGAAGCAGGACTGCCTGTCTGGGTCCCGGGATCTCGATCTTATTGTCCTGAAAGCTTTTTAGCAGGGACTGGTAGATCTCAGCCTGCGCTGCCGCAAAATCATCGACACTGACCCAAGGTTTGATCGAGAGCGTGATGAATGAATCACCCAGGGAAGCAATACCTATAACAGGGGCAGGATCTTTGAGTACGTGAGGGTTCTGCTGCAAGACATTGCCGACTAAAGTATGGGCCAGGATAAGGTCTGTGCCGTAAGCTATACCGACAGACAGATTAAGCTGCCGGATCTTGCCGTAATTATGCAGTATCTCTCCAACGATCTTCCGATTGGGCACAAACACACGTGAGTTGTCCATATGGAGCAAGGTCGTCGAGAAAAGTGCGATATCAGTCACTTGTCCGGATACGCCAAGCAGTTCAATGTATTCGCCGNNCAGTGAAGGGTTTTGTAAAAATAATAGTCAGCCCAGCAACGAGATTGCCGAGTAGCCCCTGCATGGCAAGACTCGCTCCGACACCGGCTACTCCGATCCCCGCTATAAGCGGTGTGATCTGAATCCCCATCTGACCGAGCGCCATGATTCCAATAAAGGCTATGATCAGGAGTTTAATGACCC
>DMNE01000234.1:4462-15181 GCA_003453735.1 Nitrospiraceae bacterium
TGCCGTGCTCCACAAAATAGAGGACTATCTTGTCTGCCAAGTCGGGTGATTTCAGGCCTGATACTGTTTGATTTGCCACGCTTCGCCTCTCCCAAAAAAAGAATAGCATGAAAAGGCCAACTTTTCAACACAAAAACCGTTATGCAAAACAGATCCTTATGATCGAGAGCATTGTGTGCNNAGTTATCTTCCCTGGATCAGGAATCGGCAGTTTTCTCTGGCCCGGTGTGACTACGGTAATGCTTCCCCTGTACCTTGCCTCCCGGGCCATTGTAACCGGACTGTTTGCGCTCATTTACGCGGTTGGGCCCGGAAAGCAGCGGTGGGTTTTTATGTCTCTTCCTTAGTTACCTTTTTTGGTGCATTGTCCTGATCATGCGCAGAGACGCAGGCGCCCTTCCCAGAGCGCCACATTTGCAATCATTTTTGGAACTGTCCAGTTGACGTCCGTCTTCATGATCAAAGGGAATAAAATCGTCTTCATTTCAGCAGTGGCAAAAACATGCTGTCGCTACAAAAGCAATTTAAGCAAAGCGCATAGTTAAATGCTTTTTGCTTTCAGGATACATTCCCTTTCTTGTCCTTCAGTGCGACATTCGTGTAGCCCGTGTGCCTCTCTTGCTTCATTACGTTACAAAAATTGTTGCCTTCTTAAGCTCTTCTTTGAGCGTATGAAGTTGATTGTGATGCTTCTGTTCATCGTCAAGGAGAGCTGACAGGATATGACGTGTTATCACGAGTTCGCTCTTTTTAAGGGCATTATTCGCAAGGTCAATCGATTTCGCCTCTACTTCCATATGTTTATTCAGCAAAGCAGAGATAGGGGCAAGCTCATCGGGGCTAAGATGTACGGCCTCTTTTGTCAGGTTATCAATTATCATCTGCAACATGACCTTATGTTTCCCCGAGTCGTGCTTAATCATCTCCATGGTCGTCTTCACGAGGGGATTTTTCCCGCTCTTGATTAATTGATCTGCGCTCGCTATGGTTTTCTCTTCCAANNGGCTTCTTCATAGTTTTCACCTCGCTCCGTTCTCATTGTATTCCCAGAATAATCATTCTGGTTATTTCTTCCAAATTAGCATAGTTTCCTGCTATGTTCCAAACAAGACTATTTAATGAAGTCATTAATTTTGTTAATAAAGAAACAAGCTGCTTTTAATATTTTTATACCGTTCTGTAGCAAAAACATTTTAGGGCAAGGGAAGCCGTCATTGACTTAGCTTTGCTGTACCCACCAGCCTGGTCGTGATACCTGGGACTTATGCGTATTTCATGCCTGATGTCGATGTCGATATTATCTTTTATCACGCGTACTGGTACCGCCCTTATAAAGAACGCTGGTATCAGGCCAAGCTCTTCGACGGACCGCGGATCTTTATTGCTTCTTCGAGGGTTCCGCGTGTCTTGATAGAACTGCCCCTGGGCTATCGTCGCATCTATCCCGGACAGAGGCGGATACCATATGCAGAACTCAATAGAAACTGGAGGAGATGGGAGAGGGATAAATACCGGGACAGAGACAAACTTGGCGGGAAGGAAGGCGCGAAGAACGGCGAGAGGAAAGACGCGAAGAGCACACACAGAGAGAAAGATATGGAAGAACGATAGAAGGACGGGCGAGAGAGTGAACTGACCTGCCCGCTCCTCGAACGTGGCGCTTGGGCTTTTGGGCGGGCTCCCTTTGGTTAGCCTTTTAGCCTTTGCATGTCCATAAGCAAAAAAAAGCTAAAGATTGGAGTCCAAAGAGCCGATAAATATATACAGGTGGTAAAATCTCGGCCTCTCAGATTGAACACCGAGAGGTCCTCAATAAGGAGGCGATGCCAATACATAGTTCAGATCTCTCACAGCTTGACAGCTTCAAAAAGCGCTTGAGTCAGCACCGGAGAATTAAGTTTGGGTCACAGCAAATAATAATTAACAATGTGCTAAGCGCACAAAACAAGAGAAAGGGGACGAAATGACAAGAAAGCTTTCAAGGGTAGTCACAATGACGGTCGTTACTCTTTTTATGATTAGCAGTACGGTGAGTGTGTTTGCCGAAACCCAATGGGCAAAAGACCATCCCCGCAGACACCAGGTCAATAAGCGTCTTAATAATCAGAACAATCGTATCAACAATAAAGTTGCAAAAGGCCAAATGAGCGCAGCTCAAGCCGGAAAACTGAAGGGAGAGGATAAGCAGATCCGCCAGGAGGAACGGAACATGGCTAGTCAAAATGGCGGACATATTACTAAACAAGAGCAGAGGACGCTCAACCAGCAGGAAAATACGGTTAGTCGGGAGATTCGTAACTAGTCTGATAATCATACGGAAGGAAAGAAATAAGAAAAAGCAGTTTTTTTCACAATGCAAAAGGCTGGACGGTTTATTGCCATTCAGCCTTTTGCAGTTTCGAGCCATTTTGTCTTGTGCGTAGCGCTTAGTTGCCGCTTATAGTAACGCCGCTCTGTACCCGCAGAGAATTCATTGTGTAAGAGGATTCTTCTTATCCGCACAATCAGATTTTAGATTTCGTGCAATGGCAGGGCATTTTCATTATGATCATCAGAGGGCCTTCCCTGTAGCAGGGGCAATCCCTCCGGAGTTTACACTGTGCAGTGGTTCCCCGGGGAATCCAGTTTGCCTTTTCGATGAGTCTTCTGCAGTAATTCGATGAACGTTATTCCCTGAAGGCAGAGAGAGCCTCTCCATCGAGGAGATTGCTCTCTGCCGAGATCTCCATCGTCCCTTTGGGGGGGAGGAATATTCAGACCTTAAATCTCTTGAGTTCCTGGAGAAGGCGCTGAGCCTCTTCTTGTAACGACTTGATAGAAGAACTCATTTCCTCCGAAGAATCTGTTAGCGTGGCTGTTGTGATCTGGATCTTATCCATGGATTGAACAATCTCTGTGCTTCTCTGCTTCTGTTTGCCCGTTGCCTTGGCGATCTGTTCGGCCTTCTCCGTTATGTTTTCCGCCGCCTTGCCCATCTGTTTTGTCCCGCTTCTCT
Source organism: Nitrospiraceae bacterium (assembly GCA_003453735.1). Classification (GTDB taxonomy): domain Bacteria; phylum Nitrospirota; class Thermodesulfovibrionia; order Thermodesulfovibrionales; family UBA9159; genus UBA9159. The sequence goes on from DMNE01000234.1 coordinate 7,458, forward strand.
GTTCTCCTAGCGCACGCTTTACATTGCTTGAACTGTCCTTCACTTTCTCCGTTGCTTCGATGATAAATCTGCTCCCGCGGCTCTGTTCCTGCAATGCTAGCGAGATATTCTCAACTTGCTTGGACATCGCTTCGATCGCCTCGGTGATCTTCCCAATGACTTCTGATTGTTCCGTAGTGGCCCTCCGGATCGCGCGCGACATCTCTGTTGAGACCCTTGAACTCTCGACTATCTCATTCAGGGCCCCATTAACATCTCTTACAAGTTTTATCCCGCTTTCTACGGTCTGGAGGCCGCTTCCAGTCAATTCGACGCTTGATCTGGCGTCGTCTTGAACGGATTGGATGAGCCCCGCGATCTCCTTTGTGGAAGAGGATGTCCGTTCTGCAAGACTTTTTATCTGGTCAGCCACAACCGAGAAAGCCCGACCGTGCTCGCCTGCTTGGGCGGCAAGGATGGCTGCATTCAGGGAAAGCAGCGTCGTCATATCGGTCACCTCGTCGATAACGGTAAGGATTTTCCCGATATCCTCAGACCTTTTTCCGAGGCCATTGATAACCTGAGAAAGAGCATCAACACTTTTCTTTATATGCTCGATCCCCTCCATCGCTGCACCGGCAGATGTCATCCCCTTGCCCGATGCGTCGTTCATGACTTTCTCCGCAAGTTCAACAGAGCGGTTGGCATGCTCTTCGACCTCTCGTACCGCGGTATTTACCTCAAAAAGAGAGGATGCCACTTCGCCCGACGAAGACGAAAGTGCTTCGAGGCCTACGGTAATTTGTTTGATGGTCGAGACCATTTCTTCCACGGATGAAGCAGTATCTCGTGCGGTTTCATCAAAAATATCAGCATTTTCCGAAACACCGTCGATGGCTCTGGACATCTGGAAGATTGCGGAGGAAGTGTTTTCTGCCGACTCAGAGAGACTCTGGGCACTCATTGCCACGTCCGACACGGACTCATTCATTTCGGCCATGGCTCCGGCCGTCGCCTCAATTGCCTTTTTCTGGACATCGGCCACGCGTTGCACGCCGCGTGAAGAGGTGACTATATGTTCAGTAACAGAGTAAACACTGTCCGAAATGTTTCTCGCCTTCGCGAGCGTATCCTTCAGAGTAAAAGCCATCCTATTGATGGCATTTCCAAGGGAGGCAATCTCGTCTTTGCCTTTCACCTGTAGTGGCGATGTGAGATCTCCTGAGGCAATGCGCTCTGCTGCTTTCTCCATGCCTAGGATCGGTGATGTGATGAATCGAGAAGTTGAACCGTAGATGAGCACTAAGGACAGCAGGAAGGTCACCATTGAGATCCCAAGCGCCCAAGCGAGCAGTTCATACAACTGGGCGTTTACCGCTTCTGATTTTACCCCGATGAATAGCGCAGCAATCCGTTTCCCTTCGGCACTGGTGAGAGGAAACGAGAGGGAATAGAATGAACTCGTCGACAGAAGCAGCATTTTGTCAGCAGACAGTGCCCGCGCCACATCGTCATGCTCAATCGCTTTGCCATCCTTGTTCGACTTGTCATGGAAGTAGATTTTGCCGGAGCTGTCTACGATCTCGGCATATCCAATTGCCGTATCCCGCGTCATGAGATCATCAAGCTTTTCGTTCATTCCCTCCATGGATTCAAGGGACACACCGAGACCCAAGACTTTTGCTAAGTCCTTCTGAAGTGCTTCCCCTTCGGAGGCCGTTTTAGCGAGCAAAGCGCCCCTGTATTTGTTTGTTGAGACTAGGGTGAGAACTGCAGTATTCACTAAGATGATGATGAAGAGGATACTCGCGATGCCTGCCAATACCTTTTTTTGAAGATTCATTGCTCTATTTTATCACTTTTGTGGCAGACGTCAAGAGGTCAAAGGGCACCTTGAAGCCTAAGGCGGTGGCTTCCTTCAGGTTAATCACCAAATCAATCTTCTTCGGTTGCACTATCGGAAGAGACGATGGCTTCTCCCCTTTTAAGATGCGTGCTATCAGCTTGGCGGCTTCCCTTCCCTGTTCGGCCGGGTCTGCAGAAAGCGTCAAGATAACTCCGTCCGTTTCGCCCCCTCCGAGTGTAGATGCCGTTGGTATCTTTGCTTTGCGCGCCACATCAACGATATTCTGCACGCAATGCATTGCTGCACAGCCCGTGGTTAAAAACAGTGCATTGACGCCCGAGATTTTCGAGGTGTCTTCGCTTCTCTTAAAAGTAAACCGCACCGATTGGAACCCGTAGGTCGATTCCAACTGCTTCACTTCATTGGCCTGCAGCACCGTGTCTTTCTCAGCATCGCTGAAAACAACGCCCAGTTTGGCAAATTCGGCGATGCTCTTCAAATTCTTTATGAGGCTTGCCACCGGCACCTTCGAACTTACTCCCGTTGCATTCTTGGTGGAGATATCAAGACCCTGAGGGTTGTATACCCCTGCAAACACGACCGGAACCTCCGCCGACTCAAGGGCAACCAATGTCGCCGGGGCACCATAGGAGACGATGATGACTGAACCGAGGCCGGTGAGTTTTCTCACCGCATTGCTCCACGACGTCAGTTCCGGCATGGGAGTTTGAACCACCACATCATATTTGCCCGAGCTAAGGATTCCTTCCTCATTGAGGCCTTCGATAAGCGCCTTATGGACTTCCTTAAAATAGGAAATATTTCCCGTCATAACCACACCGATTGTTTTTTCAGCAGCAACAACGGAAGAGACGAAAGACAGGCTAAAAAGGAGTGCTGCGATACAGGCAGCCCCTATCGCAGCAGCGGATATCCTGCCTTCTGGAGTACCTCTCATCTGTCGGTATTGTCTAATGAGCATTGGTTCCCTCATTTACCACCGCTTTGTAGCCGTAAGCATTATGACTTGTGCTGTGCCATCCTGAATATTACCATAGGGATTGTCTAGCTCGTCATGAATATTGCTGTATTTATAGCGAATTCCAACTGCAAAGCCATGTTTGAACCTGTATTCTCCTGAGGCGGTGCAATCGGTCTCCCGTACATCAATCTCCGAAAAGGAGGCCACGGACACTGGTTCCAGGAGAAGCGGACTAGTCGGATAAAAAGCCCCGCTGCTAATCGTATAGGTAGCACTCGCATTCAACGTTAGGTTTTCCATCGGCACATAATTCACGCCCAATGAATACGCATGCGCAGAATCTCCGTAGGGCACAAACGAATCAAGCTGTGGGCTGAACGTCGCCAGGTCCTCGTAAGTGATGTCCTGATTTATCTTGTTGCGCATGTACCATATACTTGTAGAAACCGAGAGATCCTTCAACACGACGAAGGTGATAGTACCGAGAATCTTTTCCCTATCCACATCCCTGCTATCTCCTTGTTGGATGGTAACATCATCGCTTTCCACAAAGGTCTGCGAATTCCTTTTTTCCTTGTCAACGATATAACTCACAAGGGTGTTGATCTGCGGCAGCGGCAGCCATGAGACTGAGATTCTGCCCTCATCTAAACGGTTCGGCTCGATATTGGTGGAAGGATTCGTGACTTCCTTATGCGTATATCTCGTGCTGAGAGTCAGGTCCTTTGTAATTCGCGCGTCTGATGATAGCGAGACAACCTGTCTCTCAGTTGTACCGGGGATGTTCCAGTCCTGAGCATTTTCCCTTCTGACATGCTCAAGGGAATAATCGGCCTTGAGGGTCACCTTCGGAAGGAGTCTGTATCTTACTGTTCCGGAGAGGGTATCGGTTATTGAAGAGATAGAGGGTTTTACCTGATAGGTATAGCTGTTTGCAGCATTGGTTATATCAGTTATGGTAACGCTGCTGGGATTGTTAATATCTGCTTCCTTATGTCTGTACCTCAGAAAGCACGTTAATATTGGCGTGGGCATCCAGGTAACCTCTCCTCCACCTACGAAGTAATCTGCCGTTGCACCGCTGTCCCTGTTCCGGTTGTCAAACTCCGTGAAAGTTGCAGTGCCAACGAGGCTTCCCGTATAGTTTGTGTGCAGTTTGATGGTGTTGGAAGAGCCGCTCAACTCAGGAATTTCGTTGTGCGGATATACGCCTGCGTTCCTCGCCGTCGGGTCACCGCCAGGTAAGTAGGAATCATAGAGCGTGCTGTCTCCGCCCACAGTAAATATTTTCTCGCCGTGAGAGTAGTCGATTTCTATGGGCCCAAAGTGGCTGTTTGTCCCAACTACTAGAGTCTTTAACTGCGTGTCAATGTCCCGAGACTGTGAAACTCTTAAGGGAGCATTAAACCAAGCCGCTCCTATAACATCGTTCTGCTGCTGATCTCCACCATTGTGCACCAAGGTACCTTCAAAGTAGATGTGAAAGGGATAGTCGGGCATCTTGAACCTTAAGGAGGCATTATTCATGCTAGTGGTCAGGCCGTACTGGGTATCGGGTGTGTCTCTGGCGAAAAAATACTCCCCATAACCAAATACCGGGGGTGAAGGGGTATTGTCGCCGAACCCCAGCCTGACATTACTGAGATTATGGAACACTGTTCTGTCTATCCCCCTGAAAAGGACCAGATCCTTATATGCGTATGTCACGTCAGCGAAATAATCATGTTCGTTTTCTACGTCTAGATCAAGTGCCAATCGTTGAGGATATGTGTATACCCTCAACCCTCCCTCCACCGCCCAGGAGTCACGCAGGTATTCATATGGACTAGCCACCCCGGAGCCAGTGAGACTCGTAAACCGGTAGCCTCCGAGAATCCAACCTTCGGGCTTTAGCGATGGATATGTCTGGGCCTCCTCTAAAGACGGCTCTTCTGCCGTTAGTTCGTCAGTTCCATCTTTTGAAGCTGCCTCCTGCCCAGAAGCTCCGGTCGTCATAACCGCCAAAGAAAATAATGCGATCAATAGTATCTTTTTCATATTCCCTCCCTAAAAGGTGAACTTTCCCGCGCCGGTTGTGGAAGGCAGGTCTGACCCGTGAATCTGGGAATGACAGTCCGTGCAGCGGATGTAGTAAGCCCCCTTTGCTGATGCAGTAACGTTATCTGTCGCGTGTCCCGGATGACACTGCAGGCACAGAAACGGTACCCCGACGTTCAGGAGATTCATGTTTACAGAGCCATGAGGCGTATGACAGGTTCGACAATCCTCAGTATTATCAGCATGCTCATAAACAAATGGTCCTGCCTTCTCCCCATGACACTGGGTACACGTCTCTTTTACGGTCGGCTTTCGTAGGGATTTCTCGTAAAACGATGAGTGGGGGTCGTGACAGTCCGTACAAAGGACCTTTTTCTCGGGCACCGGATGGTGACTTGGAAGTGAGAATTCGGCCTTAGGCTGCTGATGGCATTTTTCGCACATCGCTTCTATCTCCCTCGGCCTCACTTTTAAATCGGGTCCAATATGCACATTATGGCAGTCGAAGCATGAAACATCGCTAATTGCATGGATGCTGGCGTTCCAATTGTGAAGATTGAAAGTCGCATTTGCGCTATGACATTTAAGGCATATCAGGGATTGCGCTGGGGCAGGAATGTTCTTTAGATCAATAAGACTCTTGTAATCACAGGCGGTCTGCTTTCCTTCCTTCGCATCCATCTCGACTTTCTCAGGAGTGAGCCCCTCTATCGCGAGACTCCCCGGGCCGTGGCACGACTCGCAGTCAACGATGGGCATACCGGATTTCCTCGAAAGCTGCACGCCCATAGTACTGGCATCGAAGTCTTGCCGTATCTTATCGTGGAAATGGCATGCAGAGAGGCAATTACGCGTGCCTACGTAATTCGCGTCAAGCCTTCCCACAATCATTGCCTCATACTCTTTCACCGGGATGATCGGCTTTGCTGTTTTGAGCGTCTCGCAGCTAGAGACAATCATCAATGCAACGAAAACTACAAAAAGTCTTCCTACCATCGGTCTCCTCCCCCTTTCTAAGGGTCTTGGCTGTTTCGCCGTTAATCTTGCCACCTGGCAACTTTCAACCTGCTAAATATAAACCATTTTAATAGCAATATCAATGCCATTTGTAAATAGTGCGAGAAATTGCTTTAATTCCTTAAAAAAACAGACCTTTATCGGAAAGATGGTGGAGATATTTGACAATTTTTGTCACATGCGTCAAAAAATGACAGCCGTTCTTCAATATTTTGACTGGCAGGGGTTAACATCCTCATCCCAATCGAACAGGTCATTCCTGTCGGGGTGAAGAGCAGACGAACAGAAAGAAAGTCTTGTGTCGTACATACTGGCTGCGGGTCTCGGGAAAATTGCCTTTGGCGAGTTGAAACTAAACCATAACGCAATCTGATCTGAATTATGTTGTCATCAGGCGGCTACATGGTAATCATCTCTGTTAAGATATCGGCAATCCTCACGAACAATCTGCTTCGGGAACTCCCAATGACGGTGCACAAAAAAAGCAGAGGCACTACCCGGAAACGAACGGCCCTCTGGCCGTTCAGGAAAACAGACTCAGGAGGATGCTCGTGCAACGAGCAGGGCGAATCACTTACCCCGGAGGCACTCGCACCTACCATGACTCTGAATGCCAATTCGCTGCTAAGCGTGACCTATCGTTTTAGCTTGATCGCTTCACGGCCGCGTAATCGGTTTTTATGCAACGTGAAAAATTACTTTCACCGGCTTGCGCAATGAACCGTTTCGCCAGCAAAATAATTCTAGGGAACGCACCGATGGTGTTTTGTCCATGCACCGGATGTTCATGCTTCACCGGGCATTCTAAAACCCAAGGTGCCCCCCTCCCTCTATACCAGCGACTCTGGGTTCACGATTTTATATCATTCCCAATTTTTGCATCTTTGTCCTGATGCCATTGTAATCTTTGTTTTCCGCCTCAANNAAAGCAAGGCACTCTTTATACGCGCAATGTCCTGCTCATCAAGAGAATTATTCGAACAGATAGTCCATTCGGGAATCTCATCGGAGAAGGCGAGGATCCGCAGGCCCTGACCCTTATACTGTTGACTTACAGACTCAATGACCGCCCCTGCGTCAAAATCCCCTTTCAATACTGCACGAGCAACCTCGTCATAATGTCCAAAGTGATGGTAGTACTTCAGGTCGTTAAGGTCTATCCCTGCGTCCTTAAGCATCAACTGGGCAATGACATGGCCTGACGTTGACTTGACTTCACCAAAGGCAAAGGATCTTCCCTTAAGGTCCTGCATGGATTTTATATCCGAGGCGACCCCTGTGACAATCGCAGCCCGATGGTAAGGCTTCCCGTCCCTTAATCCTTTCACTAGTGCCTTTACCCCATATCGGTTGTTCGCTTCGATGTAAGTTATCGGCCCAAGCGTGCAGACGTGCGTAAGCTTATTCCCTATGTCCTTTAACGCCTTCTCAAAATCGATTGCCACCCTGAGTTCCACGGCCTTCCCGATTTTCCTGCCAAGGTATTCAGCAAGAGGAGAGAATTTCCTAAACATCACTGCCGGAGATTCAACGGGCAGGACACCAAACTTCACGACAGCGCCATCACTCTTTTCTTCGTAAAACTTGAACCGTTCCATCTCCGTCTTTAAGAGTTCCGAATCCTTTTGCAGATCCCTGAGCGTATTGCCGATGTTAAATGCCATTTTCCTGTTCTCTACGGGAATACTCTTCACGCCCTCCACAGTGTTCAGGATGCTCTGCGAACCTTTTTTATGCTCGGCCAGAGACCGTGCTATCTGCTGGCTTCTTTCGGCAACAAGATCCATTGCCTCGGAAATCTGCTTGCTGCTGATCGTCTGTTCTTCAGCAGCCTTGCTCACTTGTCTCGATACTTCTTTCATC
>DMNE01000079.1:0-4017 GCA_003453735.1 Nitrospiraceae bacterium
TAACTCGATCAATAATTATTTTTTTAAATAAGATGTCGTCTACTTCTTCGAAATCCTCTATTGTATTCCAATCCTTACTTGCTCTTGTGGAGAAATAAGTATTGCGGATGTGCCTAGCACATTCCCGATAAGTTTCAAAAATCTCTGTTACATCTTTCACTTAATTCTCATGCCCAGATTGATACGTCAATAGGATTTACAAGTTTCTTGTACTACCTGACCAGGATGCATATAAAGATCCAATTATCAAATCATTCACAATAAGGGGACTCTGTAACCAGCCTGCCTGCAATGTTCATCAAACGTAAGGGCTTGCCTGATGCCGAATTCATCCATAGCATTAAATGAAAAGCAATCGATCATTCCCCACGCCTTATCAGAGCGTTTTTTGTATAGATTAAGAGCTTCTTCATATCTCGCTGAAGTGAGTTCAACAATCGTTGTTAGAGGGTCGATCTGCATTTTTTCAATTATTTTTAATGCAAGTGGTCTTTGTGCGGGCAAGCAGAGGCTGTTAGCAAGTTCAATTATAACTAATTGTGTCGTGAAAAATGGTCCTTGATATCTTTTTGATGCTGTCACTGCCACATCATGGAAATTATCTCTTTTGTTTACCAGTGCAATGAGATACCCGGTGTCAAGAAAGACGCCGCTCATTTCTTAGGCAGGCCATAAAGATAATGGTCATGCTGCTTTGAAAAATCTTCGGGCAAGTCCACCTCAGCGGCAATGTCTGCCAAATCAGCCAAGAGGGAAGATTTTTTTCTCTGTACTTTCTTGCGTGCTTTCAACTTCTTAATAAACTTTTCGACCTCTTCCAACATATCATAAGGCAGTATGTCTATTTCCTTCTTAATTTTTTGAGTTTTAAGCATACCCACTACCATCCTTTCCGCTATGATTTTATCATAAATTCAAGGGGAGATGTTATTATTATTGTCTTTAACGATATCACATTTCCGCAAACAGCTACAATGGATACCCGCCTCCTCGGGTATGACAAAAATTTGCAACTCGCGTTATGAAGATATATTGTGACATGTTATTTTGGAAATCCGCACAAAATAGATTCCGGCAAAAGTGTTGATTAGCGGGGGTACACCTCATTCCACCATTATTGGTGAAGTGTTTCTTTCCGGTGGTAACCTTGTCATGTGGTAAAAAAGCTACAGTGTCGAGTTCAGGAAGAAGTCTTGCTTCGTAATTTTTTGAGACGCGGTGACTGCCGCCAGTAATCAGCATAGTGCCAACTTAGGCAAATCTGTCGGATTATTTTAATAATCAACACTATAGAAGCGGGTATAAATGGAGCAGCTTGCTCCGATTTTGTTTGTCTTTACAAAAACCTGTTGGCTCCACCTATAACTCCTCACGCTGCAATTACAGTATCTGCGACACTGAAGATTCTCGGGACAAATCGCATGTAACGATAGAAATGACCCGCGCAGGTAATTAATCTGTGCAAAACCGCTTGACGCGATTCTGCGTTGGCTGGACATACTTTTCTCTTTCATGCCGTTGTTAATACCTGATTCTTGCGCCAACAAGGTGGAAGCTTAAGAAGGCGATAGGCGTGCTGAATGAAACGTTCGATGAACTGAAGCTGGAGAAGCACCCTGACAAGACAGCGATGGGAAGGACTGAGAAGGGGTTTGATTTCCTCGGTTTTCACTTCAGCCCTGAAGGGCTTTCAGTGGCTGAAAAGACTATAGGAAAGTTTCTTGCACGTGCGGCCCGGCTTTATGAGCAAGAGCAGGNNGGCTCCCCCTTGCTTGGACCGTATCTGCGGCGGTGGGTGAGATTTACTGAATTGATAACTCCCTCCGGCTAATAACAAGAACTCATTTATTGTTCTACGCATGCAAAAGCGAAAGCGTTCGGACTATCCTGATACCCAGTATAAGAGATATTGCACTGGCCGGCATTACAGTTCATGAAGTTTGTGATTGTGACGTTTTTGAGGGTAGGTGTGGTGGTAACAAGGCAGTTAAGATCATTTAAATCGTCGCATGCGAAGGGGATGCTCGTGAAACAAAGAGGGACTGTCGAAAACGGTAGTAAGAAGTTTATTACGTAGTTTCCTGGTGCGGTGTGGACGACCGTGTAACCGGTTCCGGTGGTTGTGCCATCAGCGTTTATGATTCCCCCAATGGAGGCGTAAAATATAACGGAGGTTGTGGTGCCTGGTGCCCCTGTTGCTCCCTGCGGTCCCTGCGAACCTTGTGGCCCTTGTGCACCTGCCGGTCCGGCTGGTCCTACTAACGGAGTGCCGGTTGTCGGCCATACCCCGCTAGCCATCGGGCCATAAATTATATGGTTNNGTCCATGTAAAAGTCACCATTACTGCCGAGTGTATTGCTAGGTGCACCCGATCCGTTCCATATAGTACTGCCATTAGTTCCATTTGTACCATTTGTACCGTTAGCACCAGCCGCTCCCTGAGCACCAGTCAAGCCAGTGTCACCCTTAGGTCCAGTAGCACCAGCTGCTCCTGTTGCCCCCGTGGCGCCTTGTGGTCCCTGTNNCACCTTGAGGTCCTGCTGGGCCGGTATTGCCTTGCGGCCCCTGCAAACCTTGTGGCCCTTGTGGTCCAATTGGCCCAATCTGGTCCCAGGAGACCGATGTCTCTTTGAGCATCGGATCAGTCGCCGTGGTGTTGCATTGTGTGCCAAGTGGTGCCGGAAGGTTGGACGGTATAAGCCGGATGATACCAGTCGCCACGTTCTTGCAACCGTTATAGACAACAGGGGTGCCCGCGAATGAGCTGCTTGCTGTAGCAACGACAAACACGGTGAGAAGAAATATCAATTTCTTATTCATTGTACTCCTCCTTTTCTTGAGATTAAACTCGCTTCACTGGTAACGTTCGAAAAAACTCTGACACGCCCTGTAACACCATCTTCGTGCGTATTATTCATAGTGCGTCACTGTTGGATGCAATAGAGGGCTTCTGCGTTGTTGCACGGTATAAGTCCTTGTCCCCACGCCGACCACCTGCTGTCTTTGACCCACGAGGCGCCCACATTGCCTGTGCAGGTGGGCATATAATCGGGGCAAGTTGCGGACGAAGTCCAGTCGCTGCAATCTGGGTTAGCCGGTGCCGCCCAGTTGTAAAGAACAACCGTTGGACCGGCTGTGCCATTCGGTTCGGTAGCTGTCCATGCCACCGCGAGCGGGCCGGGCGCACCTTTCTCGTCAACGTTAATCGGGTTAAGTAGCGATCCGCTGGTAAGCTGGTTCCATCCCAAGGCTACGGGTTGTCCATCGGTTCGAATATACAATGACGCTGTGTACTGGGTGAATCGGGACGATGGGCTTTGTGTGGAGTCTGAGANNCCAAGCCATGAAAACCCCCGGCAGGCCAGCGGCCGCGGCGAGACTGTTACATATGCTGTCTGCACCCGCTAATCCACCCAGATTTCCCGTGTAGACCTGTGAGGAGAGGAAAACGATTTTAGTGTTGGATAGCGCAGGACAGATTAAAGAGACCGATCCCGTCAGCTCCACCCACACAAACAGCTTCGATGATGTGCCGTCATACGCTGTACAGGCCGCACCGTTCAGCGCGGCCAGCGAGGCTGAGCCTCCTGTACCAGCTGGTCCCTGTGGCCCTGTCGGTCCCGTGGCTCCTGTCGCTCCTGTATCACCCTTAGGCCCTTGCGCACCAGTTNNGCCTGTGTCTCCCTTAGGGCCTGCAGGTCCAATTGCTCCTGTAGGTCCTGCTGGTCCTTGTGGTCCACTTTGTCCAGTTGCTCCTGGCGATCCTGGAGTTCCTGGCACACCTTGTGGTCCTTGCGGACCAGTTGCTCCGGTCGATCCTATCAAAGAAGTGCCGATGGCCGGCCATTGACCTTTAGCCCTGGGGCCAAATATTGTGTTGTCTGCGGTATTGATGTAAAAGTCGCCATCCTGTCCTGAAATATAAGCTGCAGTGTTAGGGAAAGTGGTGGTGTCTGTGGTGTCAACCGTTCCGCTCCATATGGTATTGCCGTTCGCACCGGCTGCACCAGTTGCTCC